>JACQYX010000217.1:1708-4558 GCA_016207985.1 Ignavibacteriales bacterium
ATTGCTTTCAATCTTGCGTGTGCAGGTATGAGATTGGCTTTTTGCACAATCCGAACTTTGTGCATTTCAATGGGTATCTCTTTTCCGTTCGAAAGTTTCACGATCATATGAAGCTCCTTGTTGGTTGATGATTGAATTAATTTATGCTTAGTTCATTTTGATTTCGATTGAAAAGTGAAAGAACGATTGTTGATGATTGATGTCATGGTGAGCTTGGCAAACCATGACAAGAATATACTATTCGTTGAAATGAAAGTCAAAGATTAGGAAGGATTCAGAGTTCCTGTCATTCCGTTCGCCTCAGGCAGATTCTGGTTGGGATCTAAACACGGAATGCTCAGTTTAGGTGCTGACCTGATCCTTCACTTTATTCAAGATGTCAGCAAGACGGGGAAGCGGTACACTATGAAAAATCTATCTCCCGATAATTCAAGATTGAAATTACAAAAACACTTTTTACACAAACCCGATTCCTTTGGGGAAATGACAGAAAATTATAATTTTGTTGCAACAACGACCGTCCCTTTTACCGTCTGGATATCCCCACCAAAACCATCGAGTGCTTCAAACAGAACTATATAAATTCCAATTCTGACTCTCGCTTGTTGATCGTTGTAGCCATCCCAAATAATTTCTCCGCGGGAGCCGCTTGGCTCACTATTGGCAAGTGTACGAACGAGTCGACCTTTTGAATCGAATATTCTGATCCGAATTAGCGCCGTCGTGGATGGAAGTGAATAACTCAAGATTGTAACGTCCTCGAATCCGTCACCGTCGGGTGAGAATGGATTTGGTGTAAACGAGATTGTCGCTGTGTTTGGAATAGACACGGTGTAAATACTATTCTGTATGCCTGGCGAGCCGCCCATCGGATTTGCACTGGTGCTCCAATTTCTTCTATCATTACTCTGTAATTTGGGATTGATTCTCTCAAGAGCTCTGCCTGTAACATCTTCAATATCTGGATTGTGCCATGATGGAAGATATTGAACACTATCAATCGTCAGCCCTGTGAGATCGGTTAGAATAATGTTATCACCATCGTTGTTTAAGCTCACTGCCCCTTGCTTGATAATTACTTTATATGTTGAATCTCGGAGATATGCAAAACGATCGAAGATTGAAGAGTCGAATGTTATCACCAAGAATTCTCCACTACCGATGGCGAGCGGCGATTGACAAATGATGTACTTTGTAGATTTACTCGTATCCTGGAAGTCGGTTAATTTCCATTCTTGGATATCGATACTGTCATCTCCAGGATTATATAATTCTACGTATTCGGCATCTCCGGTTCGGGGCTCATACATTATTTCATTGACGACCAACGCATTCTCTAAGAATGAATTCTTTATCTCTCCCAATAAAATATTATCGGATAGACGCATATCGCCCGGATAATCAGCAGATACGATAAGGAGTTTTCTTCCTGATGGTGGATCGTTCCAAATAAAATCGATCTTTATTGAATCTTTAAATAAAAGTGAAGTGCTCACGCTCTCCCCATATAAAAATTCATTTGATTGTGGTATCGAATCTTCATTTGTGTCATAGAAAAGAGAACACACAAAATTCTGGATGGTTTGATAGCCCGCATTGCGAATCGTTACTGTGATAAATACCGAATTGGGGGATGGCTGAACACTTGAGAGATTTTGGATATGCAGATCGTTTTCGAGCGGCATTAAATAATTCTGAGCACCGGGTGTGCTGCCCGACGAATCGGACGATGTTCCCCAATTGGTTGAATCGTTTGAATCAACGTGATACTCGATCCGCTCTAATGACTTACCTTCCATTCCTCCCCAAGTTGGGAAATACCTGACACTGTCCATAATCGAACCCCGATGATCGAAAAGAACGACAGCATCGCCATTGTTGTTGAAGCAATAAGTCGGCAGGGAAGAAGCCTGTAGAATTTGAGCCGGAACATCTGAGTGGATTGCAGTAAAAAGAGAGACATCCTTCGTGATGATGGAATATGCCTGAGGTCGGAGAAAAACAGTAGAACTTGTGAGTGTATATATCGAGACAGTGTTGCGATTGCTGATCTTCCAGTTGTGGAGGTCGATACTATCACCATAAACGTTATAAAGTTCGATCCATTCCGGTTCCGGACTGTACGGTGCGTACATGATCTCATTGATAACGATAGATCGCGGTGGTAAGCCAACGGACAATGATTCCCGTTTTATATCGTTTCCCGGATTTTGATCTTCTAAATTGGCAATTTTTACAAGAATTAATTTCTCACCGAGCGCAACAATACTCAATTGAGCCGTGGCTTGAATTGTGTCATTCGGTTGGAGTTGTTGATCAATCATAGAACTTGAGAATAATTCATCAAGCTGTGGAATCGAGTCGTTGTTATGGTCGTCATAAAATTCGGCAAGAATATTTTGAATCTCTTGTAAACCTGAGTTCTTGATCGTAGCGTAAATAATTACTGAATCTCCGACAACCGGATAAACAGGTAAAAAAGTGATCCTACTTACGGAAGCATCGGTGTGATAAAGTGCTGATATAGTTATATCGTCGAAGCGTACCGTGCCGGAAGTACCGCTTCCGTTACCGATGACCCGCCACCGAATTTTTACTGATGGCTGATTGCTAAGTGTGTCCGGTAGTTTCACCTTACGAAGCAGATAAGATGTCGATCCAGGATTTATGAGCGTATCACCGAGAGTGATCGTAAATGTCTCTCCTCCATCTATCGATGCTTCAATCAAGATTCCGGAGTTATGACTGCTCGAACGGCGCTCGTAGAATATTAAACTATCCGCTTCTTTATTTGCAAAATCGAATAGAGGCGAGATCAGTGATTGGCTGATTGTTGCATTTGTGCTTATC
>JACQYX010000218.1:0-3876 GCA_016207985.1 Ignavibacteriales bacterium
AACGAAGATTTGCTCCGCCCGTGCGAATAATATATGCAAAGTTATCAGGAATGCGGAGGAACTTACGGTTATCCATGCACATCCCCACGAGAAGTCGTGCATTGGTATAAGAATCATACGGGCGAGAAAGGTTATGGTATTCGACAAGATCGCTTATCGGTGTACTTAGGTATTCATGAAAAATATCGCTTTTAGAGTTTATCGAAATTAATCGGTTCATTTTACCAGAGAATTCGTTGTTCTAAGTAAGAACGAACTCCTACTTACCGATTAAATCTCGATATGCTTTCGAATCAAGGAGATTGTTCAACTCATCTTTATTTATGAGCTTCAACTTGATTATCCAGCCTTTACCGTATGGTTCCTTGTTTACTAACTCTGGAGCTTTTTCAAGTTCAGTGTTAACCTCAATTACTTCACCTGATATAGGAGCAAACAAGTCGGAAACAGCTTTGACGGCTTCGATTGTGCCGAAACTTTCGCCCTGCTTGACTTGCTTTGCAATCGCGGGGAGCTCGACAAATACGACATCCCCAAGCTCACCTTGTGCATACTCTGTTATACCGACTGTTCCGGTCCCTCCTTCGACACGAATCCATTCATGATCTTTTGTGTATCTAAGATTTTCTGGGAAATTCATATTATCACCTTAATACTAATTGATTACTTGTTGTTATAATGTTTATCAATGAAACCTGTATCGAATGTACCGCTTTTGAAAACATCATTTTGCATTACCTTCCTATGAAATGGTATAGTTGTGTGAATACCTTCGATGGTAAATTCTTCAAGAGCACCAGCCATTTTTTTAATGGCATCCTCACGCGTTGGTGCAAATACTATTAACTTTGCAATTAACGAATCATAGAAAGATGGAATTCGATAACCAGCATAACAGTGAGTATCTACCCTAACACCAAAGCCACCGGGCAAATGAAAACCAGTAATTTCTCCCGGTGATGGACGGAAATCGTGGTCAGGATCCTCGGCATTGATTCGGCACTCTATTGCATGACCACGCGGCTTGAATTCCTTTTTCTTTAACTTTGCACCTGCGGCAATCTCGATTTGCATCTTGATTAAATCATAACCCGTCACCTGTTCCGTTACAGGATGCTCAACTTGAATCCTTGTATTCATCTCCATGAAAAAAAAGTTCTTGTCTTTATCAACGATGAACTCAATTGTCCCAGCCCCTTCATACTTAACGCCTTTTGCACCTTTCACGGCAGCATTTCCCATAGCTTCTCGCATTTTTGTATCAACAATAGGAGATGGAGATTCTTCAACCAACTTTTGGTGCCTACGCTGGATCGAGCAATCTCTTTCATTCATATGAATCGCATTTCCTTTACCGTCACCAAAAACCTGTATCTCAATATGTCGCGGTTGTTCAACAAACTTTTCGATATACATATCTGGATTTCCGAAAGCCGAACTTGCTTCACCGCTTGCCATCTGAAATGCTTTTTCAAAATCTACCTCTTCAAGTACAATCCTCATTCCCTTTCCACCACCACCAGCAGTCGCTTTAATCATCACGGGAAAACCGATTGATTTAGCAACCTCGAATCCTTCTTTTACATCTTTTACAACTCCATCGCTGCCCGGAACTACCGGCACACCAGCTTTACGCATAGTTGCTTTAGCAAGCGCTTTATCACCCATTGAATTTATTGCTTCGGGAGATGGACCGATGAATTTTAGATTATGTGAATTACATATTTCAGCGAACTGGGAATTTTCAGCAAGGAAGCCATAACCGGGATGTATCGCATCGGCATTAGTGATTTCAGCAGCGGAAATTATTCGTGGGATGTGAAGATAACTTTCTCTACTCGGTGGCGGACCGATACACACAGCTTCATCTGCAAACCTTACGTGTAGCGAATCTCGATCAGCTTCGGAGTAAACAGCGACTGTTTTAACTCCAAGTTCGCGACACACACGCATTACTCGTAATGCTATCTCGCCCCGATTCGCTATATTCAACCGGCTGAAAATTCTCTACAAGAATTTTAACTATACGCCCAGAAACGTCGCACTCTATCTCATTCATCAATTTCATCGCTTCGATGATGCATAAAACCTGTTTGGGCTGAACAATAGCACCCACTTCAACATATGAATCAGCATCCGGTGCCGGGGCACGATAAAACGTGCCAACTATCGGTGATTTTACCTCATGGTATTTAGCTTCAACTTTACCTGTCGGCGGAGCGATGGGTGCAGGGGGAACGTCGGGTTTTGAGGTTGCGGAGGTAGGCACCGCGACCGCCGTTTGATGTGCGGTCGTATGAACCGGTATTACGTTCTGATGTCGGTCCTTCGCAATACGGACTTTCAGTCCTTCCTCTTCTATCTCAATCTCATCGACAGTACTTTGTTCGACAATTTTAACTATTTTTTTTAGATACGCAAGATCCATAGTCTCTCCTTGTATTAGTGAATTTGGAGGCTACTTTATATCTTAACTCGTTCGATGTACTCGCCTGAACGAGTATCGATTTTAATTTTATCACCTTCATTGATGAAGAGCGGAACATTAACGGTAGCACCTGTTTCAACCTTTGCAGGTTTTTGGGCTCCAGTTGCCGTATCGCCCCGCACGCCTGGGGGTGTCTCAACGATTTTCAGCTCGACTGTTATCGGCATTTCTACCGAAACAATTTCATTTCCGTTAAACATTATTTTAACAGTCTCGCTCTCTTTTAAAAAATGGGCACCATCACCAACCATGTTCTCTTCAATATTGATCTGATCATAAGTTTCCTTATCCATAAATATATAACTCGAGCCATCATGATAAAGATATTGATATTCTTTCGTTTCGAGACGTATCGCATCCACTGCCTCACCTGCGCGAAAACGAGTCTCGATTACTTTGCCTGATTTCAAACTTTTTAATTTCGCTCGGACGAATGCACGCCAGTTTCCGGGATTGACATGCTGGAACTCTACGATAGTCCACAGATCGTTGTCCATGCGGATGGTCATGCCCGTTCGAAAATCTGATGTTGTTGCCATAAATCTCCAATGGATTGAAAAAATGCAGAATTACTATCTTTTGGAATCTTAAAATACGAAGAAGCCCGCTGAAAGTCAAGGATTGCATTTCGTCTTAGATATTCTTACAATTAAATTAATTTTTAAATCGCCTATGGAATCCTTGAAAACATTCAGTATCATTACAATTATCTTTTTAATTTCGTGTTCTGAGAAGAAAACGACATCCAATCTTCTCCCCGATTCAACAATCGTCAATTTCCAAGCCGATTTAATGATTGTGCAGGAAGAAAATCAACTTTTACGATCAGATTCACTTGTGCGGCATCAAAGAATTGATTCTTTGTACACACACTACCATATCACGAAAAAGCAAGTTGAAGAAACGCTGGATTTTTACCGGAAGGATATTAATCGCTGGAAAGAATTTTACCAGTCGGTAATGCACAGACTTGAATCTTTACAGCGTAATGAAATCCAACCACCAAAACTGTGAGGGGTGGTTTAGATAAACAGTGAAACAATTAGATATGTTATTGCTCCGATTGCGGCAGAGATTGGAATCGTCAGTATCCATGCCCAGATAATTTTACCGGCGATGCCCCACCGAACGGCTGAGATTCTCCTTGTCGAACCAACGCCCATGATAGCACCTGCGATTGTATGAGTGGTGCTAACAGGGATACCGGCAATGGCAGTTCCCACCAAGACGGAGGCAGCGGCTGTTTCTGCTGAAAAGCCGCCGATAGGTTTAAGATGTGTTAATTTTATACCCATTGTTCTAATCACTTTCCAACCACCTGCTAATGTTCCCGCACCTATGGCGGTATGAGCAATAATAACTACCCAAAATGGAACATAAAACTCTGA
>JACQYX010000218.1:3940-6291 GCA_016207985.1 Ignavibacteriales bacterium
ACTAGCCAAAACGGCACATAAAATTCTGAGCCAAGATAACCACCGGTATATAAAAGAATTGCTATGATACCCATTGTTTTCTGGGCATCGTTGGTACCATGCCCAAGGCTGAACGCTGCCGATGATAATAACTGACCGGCTCTGAATAATCGATCTGTATTTTTCACGTTCGACTTACGGAAGATCCAATTGACAATTATCATTATAATCATGCCCAATATTAAACCGATAACTGGTGAGAGCACAATAAAGATGGTGACTTTGATTAATCCGCTTGAGACAAGCGAACCAAAACCTGCCTTCACGATAGCTGAGCCCGCCAATCCACCTATGAGTGAGTGAGACACGCTAATAGGAAGTCCGTATTGAGTACAAAGGTGCGTCCAGATAATCGCACCGACAAGTGCCGAAAGAATCATCCATTCGGATATCACTGTGGGCTGTACAATCCCTTTCCCAATCGTGTTTGCGACATGTACACCGAATCCGAACGCAGCGACAAAATTGAAAAATGCAGCCCACAATACTGCCATCCTCGGAGAGAGCACACGCGTTGAAACAACCGTTGCGATAGAGTTCGCCGCGTCGTTCATCCCATTTAAAAAATCAAATAGAAGGGCGAGGAAAATAATAAATATTGTCAATCCGAGCATATGATTTTTATATCATTAATCAGGCATGTTTGATCAGGAGACCTTCCAGGACGTTGGCAGCATCTTCACATTTATCGGTTGCTGTCTCGAGACCGACATAGATCTCTTTCAACTTGATAATTTTAATAGGGTCTTTTTCATTTTCGAATAAATCAGCTACTGCCATCTCGAACATTGCATCAGCTTCATTTTCATACTCATTTACTTTCTTTAGGACTTCCCTGAGTAAGTCGGGCTTATCCAACTCACGAACGAGTCCTATGCCTCGATGGAGTTCATTGATAGAGGCATAAAGAATATCTATCAACTTCGACATGATCGGTGGACAGTCTGTTATTTTATATAATAAAAATCGGGCTGCACTTCCATTAATGTTATCTAGGATATCATCTAACGCCGATGCTAAGATATGGATATCCTCTCTATCAATAGGTGTTATAAACGTTTTGTTAAGCTCTGCAAATATCTCGTGCGTGATCGCATCCCCACGATGTTCGACGTCCTCGATCTGGCGGACAACCAACTGCTTTTGTGTTTCAGTTGTATTCGGAAGTTGCTTTATTAATTCGGCAGCTTTAAGGAGGTTCTTGGTTGATTGTTCAAAATAATTATAAAATTTGTCGTCTTTTGGTAATAGGAATTGTATTATCTTATCAAATTTCATCTTACCACCTTAAAGGTTTGTATGATTCATTGGAAGCACCCAAATATAACAATTCTCATTTACATATTCAATACCTTGCGATTAAGAAAATTGCTTTACGATCTAGTTGTTTTTTGCATATCGCTCTATTGATTTATATAATTCGATAAGTCAATCACTCACTTAACATTCTTCAACGGAATCCTCACGAGTAAGAATCCAATAATCGATATACATATCAAGCTTACCAAATATTCGGGTTTATCGAACATATGAAATACCTTGATCTCGGCAAACGCGAGTCCGGCAAACAGTAAACCTAACAATGCTTCTCCCGCAATCAGACCAGAGGAGAGCAGCACTCCGATATTGGGCATCTTCTCTTTTGTGATTGCATCTAACGTCCGTTCTGGCTGCATTTGCTTTACTTCATTGAGATTATATACCTTCCCGTTCAACTCAGCGTTTTGACCTTTATACTCAATGGTAATGATTCCACTTCTTTCAAGTCTGTCGAATTCATTACCAACGACCTGTTTAACATCGCCAAGGTGCAGGAGGGAAAGAATCAGAAACATCACGAGTGCTGCCGCAGTTACACCAAAAATGTCACCGATTTGCATACGCCATGGAGTACATCCGAGTATGTGACCGGCTTTGAGATCTTGCATCATCTCTCCTGCAACAGAGACACTGGTACAGGTGAATGCCGCTACGCCAAGAACTGCAGCAATCGCCGCAACACCGTGCATACCCAAGCCGACCATGAGAAAGGCAACAACGATAAGCACCGAGACGGTCAATCCACTTGTCGGATTGTTACTGACTCCAATGATTCCAACCAGATAACCGGATACGGCAGCGAACACAAAACCGAGGAACAACATGACTACCGCCGCAACCGCTGCAGGTATAAAACTTTGTGTGAAATAATTGAATATAAAAAGCATAATCACCACAATAAGTCCTATCACGAGAAGAGACCATCGGATGTTTATGTCTTTCTCAGTTCGCAAGATGTTTATATCACTGGAGGTTGATTTTCTAACATATGA
>JACQYX010000219.1 GCA_016207985.1 Ignavibacteriales bacterium
ACATGCTACAACGATCATCTTAACATTGTGTTTGACTAAAAAATCAGTGTCTTGTGCTGCATACTCGCGAATCACCTGGGGGGATTTGGGACCATAGGGAACACGGGCAGTATCTCCAAAGTACACAATATTCTCATGGGGTAATTGCTTCATCAATGCCCGCACGACTGTTAAACCCCCGATTCCAGAGTCGAAAACACCGATAGGTCTTGATTGTATCGATTTTGCTGTCATAGCTTTGAAAATATAGGAAAAGGGGGTGGGATAATCAAACACAAGTTGATTAAATTGTTGAAGATCGATTTTCCATCTGAAGGATAAAGATGAATTAATAATTTGAGTCTAACCTAAACTTTTTGTATCTTTGACTTCACAATTACACCCCTCTCAGGGGTAACCAAAATATCGAAAACAAAATAACATAATCACTTTATTTTCAAACGGAGCTTATTGTATGAAAACCTTACTGATATTCAGTATTGCAATTATTATTCTCTTTGTCGGTTGTGAGAAAAAGATTGAACCAGTAAAAGTTGGGGAGATGAACGAATATAAAGACCCCGCTTTCGGATTCAAGGTAAAATATCCACAAGAGTGGAAGAATCACGGACAAGCCGGAAGAGCAATATTTGCCCTGTCCCAAGAGGTAATAAACAAACTGATGGATCCTCGCAGTGGCATCGAAGGTGCCGTTGTTACTGTAGAAGTAATACGTTATGAAGGCCGGACATCGGAAGAGATAATCCAAACTGCAAAAAATGAGCTGAAGCAAATGAATGCCGATATAAGCCCTGATGCGCAAGTTCCTGTTGGGGGAAAAACTGCGACACAAATTCCTTATAGAATCCAGGCAACAACAAAGACAAGTATCTTTGGTCATATAGATTTCGTGTCTGGAGACACTGCGATGTATAAATTAGAATTCCAGGGTTATGGCGATCAGTACGCTGCCCACGTTCCACTCTTCGACGCTATAACGAAATCATTTGAGCTTCCAGTTATAGTCACGAAGAAACCAGATCAATGGAATCCATCGGGAAACATGGAAACTTACAATTCTAACTTCTTCACGATGATCTACCCGGACAATTTAGAATTCGTTACGGTAAAGAAAGCAGCAAAAGACGATTTTGCAATGGAGATGCGAGCCGATCGACTCGATTGCAGTATACACATCGATGTATTCGGCGCTCAGAAGCTGACAGTCGATAAAGTATGGGAACAAAATAAAAAACGGTACAACGCAAAGGCGACGGGTCAGATACAGATTGATGCTGAGAATGCATCCTGGGCTGACTACTCTCCTCGGAAGGACATCGGCAGCCGAGTATATTTTGTTGTGAAGAATGACAAAGTTGTCCGAATCACTATCAACTACTTTGCTCAACAAAAGGATATATATTTCCCGACGTTCGAGAATATGGTTAAATCGATAAAAATTAAGTGAGGATCGAGAACATGATTGATCATGCTCTCGTTACAACAGCATTTCAGCTCGATGGTTTTCGGGTAGTGAAACAGCTTGGCCTTGTTCGAGGAATTACGGTAAGATCGAGGTCGATAATCGGTAACATCGGCGCGGGTATTCAAATTCTTTTTGGTGGTAATATTTCATTATATCAAGAGCTGTGCGAGAAAGCACGGCAGGAAGCATATGAGATAATGATTTTACACGCCGAGCATATCGGCGCTAATGCTATAATCGGTATGAGATACGATGCAAATGAGGTTGCAACAGGTGTAACGGAGGTTCTTGCCTATGGAACCGCCGTCGTTGTTGAGAAAGTATAACACAACAAATGATTCTATAAAACTTAGAAGAGAACAAATGGATATTAAAAATAGAACTGTCTTAGTCTTAGGTGGAGCCGGCTTGGTCGGGATGGCAATTTGCCGTAAACTTGTTGATGAAAATCCAAAGTGTATCATAGTTACATCACTTCTCCAATCCGAAGCTGAAGAGGCTGTGAGAATATTACAGCGAGAATTTCCAAAACTTTCGAAGAAATTCTTTTCCCCATGGTGGGGTAATATTTTCGTGAGGAATACCTTGAAGGATACAAAGCGGGAAGACACCATTAATAATCCCACAACCCGCCAGATGCTCATCGATGATATGTTGAGTGAGCTGACGGAAAATGTGCTCCACCGTTCTTCCATTTTCATTCTTTTAAAAAAATATAAACCAGATATTATCATCGATTGTATCAACTCGGCGACTGCAATCGCATATCAGGATATCTTCACAGGTGCACGCAAATTTATTCAGCAGCTTAGGAATACGAAAGTTAAAAAAGGAGCAAGCGCGCTGATAGAATCGACTGAACGGCTGCTTTGCACACTTTACGTTCCGCAGCTTATACGTCACGTCCAGCTACTCTATCGCTCGATGAATGATTCAGGAACGAAGCTATATTTAAAAATCGGAACAAGCGGCACAGGCGGAATGGGTTTGAATATTCCTTATACGCACAGTGAAGAAAAGCCATCGAGTGTTTTATTAAGTAAATCATCCGTCGCAGGTGCACAAACATTACTGCTTTTCTTGATGGGCCGAACTCCCGATGCACCAATCACTAAAGAGATTAAACCGACTGCCGCAATCGCATGGAAACGAGTTGCATTTGGTGAAATAAAGAAACGCGGCAAACCGATTGAGCTGTATGATTGCCCTCCATCGCGCGGAGTAAAGCTGAGTCGAACACTGCAAACCTCGATGAAAAATTTCGCTAAACCGATGAATAAAACTCTAAAGTCGGTTTTCATCGATACGGGAGAAAACGGACTTTTCTCACGAGGTGAATTTGAAGCGATTACAACCCCAGGACAGATGGAATTTGTAACACCGGAAGAAATCGCAGAAGATACAATCTATGAAATTAGAGGCGGCAACACCGGTCACGACATCATCAATGCGTTGGATAACGCCACATTCGGTCCGACATATCGCGCGGGGTATCTTTTCCAACATGCAAAAGAACAAATCGTAGAGTTAGAAATAAAATACAACGTCGACAGTGTCGCCTTTGAGATGTTAGGACCGCCACGACTATCCAAGCTTCTCTACGAAGGATACTTATTGAAGCTTTGCTGTAAAGATATCAAATGTGTGCTGAGAACGAGTGCACAAGAGCTTTCAAAAAAACTTCGGAAAATTATTGAGCGAGATAGCATTTTACGATCTCAAATTATATCCATTGGGATTCCAATTCTCTTACCGGATGGTAAAACACTATTACGGGCAAACGAAATCAAAATCCCCGCATATCAAGATGGAAAAGAGCTTAACATCACGAAGAAAAACATTGATCTCTGGGCACACGATGGCTGGGTCGACCTACGTGTTGCTAACATGAAATTATGGAAATCGCGCTTCGATGAGATACTCAGACGGGTGGATGAAATCCCTTCGGAAGATTCAAGCTCTCGGTTCCTGAACACGAGTAAGTACTGGGAAGATTTCAAAGAAATCGACCCGGGGAAGCTTGCCGGCTGGATATTCAGCTACGAGGAAAAAGGGATGAGGATGAAAGCGTGACCTGGATTTTTGGGATTTAAGGATTCCCATGATTAATTTATACAGCAAAATAAAAAGTCCCGATCGTTGGTCGGGACTTTTTCATTTCTAATTTATCAATTACAATTTTACTTCAGTAAAATCATTCGTTTGGTTGCATGAAATTGTTTTTGTACCTCACCCATGACCTGTGCACTTATTTTATAAAAATAAATACCCGACGTCATCTGACTTGCATCAAACTAAATAGATTGCTCACCCTCATCCAACATTTCATTGGTTATCGGTGCGGCGACTTCCTGACCGAGTAGATTGTATACTTTAAGAGTTACAATGCTTGGCTCTGAGAGTGTAAAATCTATCGTCGTGATAGGATTGAACGGATTGGGATAGTTCTGAGCTAATATTGAATGTTCCGGTATTTGATCCAAAATCGAATAATTAGGCGTTCGTCTTGTCATTGGTACAGCCGCTGGATTCGGATGTAGGAAGCTATATTCATCAACAGTGTGTGTTCCTGCTAATACAAATGGTGTGAAGCTCACTGCTACATAGTCGCCGTCAAAAGCGTTATTTATTCGGCTGAGACATTGATCGAGCTGTCCATAGATGGCTGGATTCAATTCGAAGTGTGTGCAATAAGTAAGTGCTGAATCTACGAAAGCTGTAATCTGCCTTAGTGTAAAACCAGTACATGGATCTCCTGGATTGCTGAGATCATTGTAGATTAAATCACCAAGAGCAGTTGTATCCAACGGCTCTGTTGCACCCGAATCGTTTGCGATGATTGCAAGTTTTACAGCATGAAGCTCACCTAACAGATGATTGTTATGCTTCTTCACGTGAGGATTTTTCAACTCCCCCTTAAATAATTTAGTTACACTTGAGCCGGTTGCAATTGCATCGAAGCATCGTGCAACACCGCTATGCGGGAAATATTTCTTATCCGCTTTCATATATCGAATCCATCCGACATTTAAGGTATCGGTCGGCAATCCAACTACAAGACCATCCGGGCGGTGAATTATTCTCTTGTAGATGTACTCAAGAACATTTCCGCCGTTGGGTTGAGTGGAAATCGGATCGTACGTTCCACTGATTGATGTTCGTTTCTCACCTACTTGAGCTCCATCCATCAACCACCACCAGAAACTCGCTTGTGCACCGGGTGCTTTCTTTTCAAGATTAAAACATAAAGTCGCTGAATCACCGGGAAGAACAGTTATACCCGTCGCGTCAATAGTTTTGCCTTTTTCAATGATCTCAATCGTTGTGAATCCACCGTTATTGATGATACTAATAATTTTGGAATTGAAACGAGCGTGTAAACCATTTACCGGTATGGTGGTATCGTTTTTGAAGACGAAGCATACGTTACTACTCAATACTTTTCCAGCTTTTGCTTTCTTTTGTGATAGATCAATTTGGTTAAATGTGCGATATTTAGGCTGGGAAGCTAGAGTGGATAAACCGATTATAAGAACGATGAAGATAAATCCCACTCGTGTCATAAAATTTTTCATAGGATTTCTCCTAAAATAGTGAGGTTGTTTCGGTTCACTTATTAATACTTAAAATCAATATGAAATTTTTAAATATAAAAGTCAAGTGGATAAATAAGGAAGTAAGAAATATCAAGTA
>JACQYX010000252.1 GCA_016207985.1 Ignavibacteriales bacterium
GACCTTGCTGATGTGATTTTATATCCTGGCGCTCGATGAAGCCGACTGATCTTGTAGGAGTATAACTTTCCGCAGTGATGATAAGAATCATCAATACGATCATCAGCCATCCGAATATTTTAAATAAAATTGTTCTCACTGAGTTATTCTAAAATCTTATCATTCATTTTAAAAATTTCTTTTCGATATCGGAAATTTTATCGAGGCGCTTCTGATGTCTGCCACCGGCATATGAAGTCTCTAACCATATTTTCACAATCGATCTCGCTAATTCAATTCCAATAACTTTACCACCTAATGTCATAATGTTCGAATTGTTATGTTCTCTGCTGCTTCGAGCAGAATATTCATCGAAGCAACATGCCGCGCGTATGCCCGGAATTTTATTCGCCGCCATCGCTGATGCAGTACCAACGGTATCAATAATTATTCCTCGCGATGCACTTCCCTTCATGACCATCGCGGCAACACTGAAAGCAAAATCGGGATAATCACAGCTCTCTTCGCTGTTGGTACCTAAATCTATGACGTTGTAACCTAAACTCACCAAGAAAGGTTTCAATTGTTCTTTTAAAGAAAAACCACCGTGATCACTGCCGATGGCAATCGTTTCTTTCATAGACACCGGTTGAATCTGAGTTTTAGTCCCAGAATGTGAAGGAATCTGTTTACTGTCTTTCCTCTGGATACCCACACCTAATTGACTCGCACGATCTCTTGCCGCATCAGTAACGATTGCATCTGCCTCACAATAAACAATTTTCTCTCCTCGCCTTGCAGTCTCGAGTACCGTTTGTTCAGATATTAGTTTCTTTGCCATCTTTGTTTAGTATCTCTAAGGATTATTTTTATTAGATGTATCACCAAGCTCAATAATTTCTAATTTGACATTTACTGTCCCGGGTCCGATCATTCCCAAAGTCTTCGCTGCTGCCAACGACAGATCGATGATGCGTTCACCTTTAAATGGACCTCTGTCGTTTATTCTTACAACAACAGACTTCCCATTTTGCACGTTGGTAACTTTAACCAGTGTATTAAATGGGAGTGTACGGTGAGCCGCTGTTAGCTCGTTCATATCGTATATCTCACCATTCGATGTTTGGCGACCGTTGAATTCATCTGCATAATATGATGCAACACCCTCTTCGCTGAAACCTTCATCTTCCGAACTTGATTTCACAAATTTATCCGACGTAAATCTTGGAGATGCAACACAACCTATTATCTCGAAAGATATGATTAATATAACAATATAAGTTAACAACGATTGCATCAAAGATACTCAACTTTTTGTTTCCGACGCAAGTAATCGACTATCTCTTTAACGTCCTGTGATTGACCCTTTTTGCAAACTAATACAGCATCGTCAGTTGCAATTACTATCAAATCTTCAACACCTACGGTGGCAACGAGTTTATCGCCCGAATAAACCAGCGTATTCTTCGTATCGTGTAAGAATGCCTGACCGGTTATCGAGTTCCCATTATCATCTTTACCCGATATTCTGTACACCTCATCCCATGATCCGACATCACTCCAGCCAAAGTTACCCTTGATTACATATACTTCTTTAGCTTTTTCCATCACGCCATAATCGATTGAAATACCACGAATCATTCTGTACGTCGTCTCTACGATGTTATCGTATTTCTCATCTCCAATGGAACCATCGATTTTCAGCAGCTCATTATACAGATCAGGAAGATGAATCTGAATTTCATTCATAATAGTATCCACACGCCAGATGAATATTCCGCTGTTCCACAGGAAATCTCCACTCTGTAGAAATTGTTTCGCTGTTGCTAAATTAGGTTTCTCTGCAAACGTCTTGACTCTATAAACTCCACGATCAAAATACGGATTGGTTTTACCATCCTCATCAATAACCTGGATATATCCGTAACCGGTCTCGGGACGCGTTGGATGGATTCCGACCGTTATGAGTTTACCAGACTCATAAGCCACCCAAATTGCCAACCGTAGAACTCTTCGAAACTCTTCTTCGTTGTGCATGATATGGTCTGCAGGAAGAACAACCATGACTGCTTCCGGATCGATTCGTCTGACAAAGAGACCTGCTAATCCGATACAAGGCGCTGTATTTCGTCCCTGCGGCTCAACGATTATGTTATCTTCCGGAATATTCGATAATTGTTTTGCTACTGAGGGTTTCTGAATCTTGTTGGTAACGATGAGAATATTCTTTGGATCGATAAGATCGCTGATTCGGTTGACTGTATTTTGAATCATCGTTCCTTCTCCCACAATCTCGAGAAGCTGCTTTGGAGTTTTTTCCCGACTTCGGGGCCAGAATCTTGTTCCAACTCCACCAGCCATGATTACAGCATAAACATTGGGCATTGTCTATTTAACCTCTTTCTTAATGAATAAATACTCGCGGTACACGATCGGCTATCCCCGTCAAACATTCGTATGCATTCGTGCCGACTTTCTCCCCTAGTTCCCACGCAGTGATTTCATTTTGTCCACTTCTACCTATTAAAATAACTTCATCACCAACATGGATATTTCCTTCAAAGCCTATATCGACCATTACTTGATCCATACAAACCACACCTACAATCGGGTATCGATTACCGTGGATAAGTACTTCACCTTTATTTGTCAATCCTCGACTATATCCGTCACCATATCCAACAGGAATCGTTGCAATTCGTGTTCTTTTCGAATTAAAATATTTCCTTCCATAGCTGACACTCGTATTAGGAGGAACTTCCTTGATAAATACGATATTAGATTTTAATGTCAGAATCGGTTGCAGCGGTACGCTCTCGGGTGTTTCATTTGATGGATAGATTCCATAGAGCATAATACCGGGACGTACCATTGTAAAATATGTCTC
>JACQYX010000253.1 GCA_016207985.1 Ignavibacteriales bacterium
AATAACCGTTTGCTGTCATTTCTTTTAATACACTATTCCATAAAGCTGCTAAATCGATTTTATACTTCAACTCGATCTCGCGAAGAGCAAGTTCTCCAGACCTCAATCCCAACATTACAGCTTCATTAAACATTTCCTTAATCGTTAGAGTCTCTGAACCCGCAATAGGTGTACATTCCGAAGATAATTTTTCACAATAAGATAGCAAATCGGCTATATTCCACCACCTTTTCCCATCCCAGAATGAGTGTGCCGAAGGTCCGAAACCTAAATAATTCGTGTGATTCCAATAGTTACAGTTATGTTTCGACTGGAATCCCGGTTTTGCATAATTTGAGATTTCATAATGATCATAACCTGCTCTATTAAGGCGTTCCATTGTATACGCGTACATTGCAGCTTCCAATTCTAAGTCAACTGGAGAAATCGCTTTCGATTCCACCATCTGAGCTAATGGAGTGTTTTCTTCAACTATCAAACTATACGCTGAGATATGCTGTGGCTCGAACGTAATTGCATGTTCTATATTTTCCTTCCAAGAAGAAAGCGTTTGATTCGGAATTGCGTATATTAAATCGATGCTGATATTTTTGAAACCGACTTCTTTAGCACTTCTAATGGTCTGTATAGCCTGATCAACTGTATGGATGCGTGTTAAAAACTGTAAATCATCCTGTTGAAATGATTGTACTCCGATGCTCAACCGATTTATACCCATATCGAGGTAAGCTGTGAGCTTCTCTTTATCGACCGTTCCGGGATTTACCTCAATCGTGATTTCCGAATCCGACCGTATCGAAAATAATTGAATGAGATGAACGAGAATCTTTTTCATGTCTTGAGCGGTTAACAGCGATGGTGTTCCTCCTCCGATATATATTGTTTCGATTGAATCTCGCTGTGTAAAATCGATGTAGTGATCGATCTCGCGATGGACTGCATTCAAAAAATTATTGCATAACTGCTGATTCTCAATGGAATAGAAATCGCAGTATATACATTTTCTTTCACAGAATGGAATATGGAGATAGATGCTTGCCAAGACTAATGAAATGGAAAATAACAATTAGCGACTTCTGAGAAATTAATCCAAATGTCACCCTGATCCCGCTTTTCAAGCGGGAGAAGGGTCTCAAATAGAGTAAAATAGAGATGTTTCTCCCGCTCTTCAAACGTGATCATCATGACAAAAAGGAATAATTCAGATGCCTCAATTAATTAATGAACGTGCCGATCCGATTCCATCGGATGGATGAAAAAAAATCTGAAATATTCTGAACAGATGCCGATATGTCTGCTGACCAGTAGATCATAACTGCTTTTCCGATTATATTTTCTTCTGTCAGAAATCCCCAATCACGACTATCATAACTGTGATTTAAATTATCACCAATCACGAAGAGATAATTCTTTTGAATCGTATAAGAAGTTGATGGTTTACCATCGATCAAAATTTCAGACCCGGAGATTGTTATTCCATAACCCTCTTGCTCGATAAGCTTTTTCCATTCAGAAATATTTTTAATGTCCAAGTTAATATTCATTCCCTGTTTTGGGACGGTAACGGGTCCAAAGTTGACTCGCAGTGCTTCCGGATTTCTTTGCAACGATGTGCGTTCTTCGCCGTTAATAAAAATATCACCATACCGGACTTCAACCACATCACCAGGTAATCCGATACAACGCTTAACGAAGCTTACCGGATGAGACGTCTGCTTCTCACCATCAATCGGATAGTGTTTAAAAACGACGACATCGCCTCGATTTATTTTTTGAGACCAAAAGGGAAATACACTGTTGGCAAACAACAACGGTCTCGAAGCTGATACTCCGCAGACGAGTTTATTAACAATGATACAATCTCCTTGTAATACCGTCGACTCCATCGACTTCGAAGGAATCCAGATTGCATCAACGACAAACATTTTTAAAACGAGTGCAAGAAAAACAGCTACGGCAATTAGACCGATATTATGAGATAACTTCCGAAATATTGCGGCTTGAGACATATCTATTTATTTGACAAGAGCGCCCAGCCGTCCCCATCTAATTGTCGATAATTTATCTCCGATATCTAAAAGTGAGATATCAGGATCCCACGACCAATATACGATAAGCGGTACACCGACAATCGAATTGACCGGAATAAATCCCCAAAAACGACTATCAAGACTGTTGTCTCGGTTATCTCCCATCCCGAAAACGTAATCCTGTTCAACAATATACTTTTCTGTCTCTTTGCTACCTATAAATATCTTTCCGTTTCGTATCTGAACAGTATGTCCTTCACGCTTAATGAAGGTACTCCACGACATAATATTTTCTAGGCTGATATTAATTTGATCACCTTTTTTAGGAATGATGATGGGTCCGTAATTGTCTTCGTTAAACTTTGCTTGAGGCGGGAAAATTCTCGGATCAGCCAAGCCGTTAGGTTTTATGTATGACATATTAAATCTCATATTGCGAGGAATCGGTGCGGATTTTCCGTTCACGTACACAATCCGGTTAACAATCTGCAGCGTATCACCAGGCAGCGCCATACACCGCTTAAGGTAATACGCAAACTCTGCAGGTTCTACTTCTTCACGCATTCCGGGGAACATGAATACTATGATATCCCCTCTCTCAACGGACCAAAACGCTGGAAGCTTGAATGCGGGGATTTTTATATTTGTAAATGGAATCGTTCTTGGAGTCGTACCTCCAAAAACAAATTTATTCACAAGTAGAAAATCTCCAGTCATGATTTCATTTTCCATCGAACCCGTTGGGACTTCGAACGAAGCGACCACGAAACTATTTAAGACTAAGAATGCACCAAAAACGATTACAAACTCTTTTAGTGCTGCTTTTATTTTTACTTTCATACAATCTCCAAATAATTATTCTTCCATTGCAAGGACAGCCAAAAATGCCTCTTGCGGAATTTCTACTCTGCCAACTTGTTTCATACGTCTTTTACCTTCCTTTTGTTTCTCCAACAACTTTCTCTTCCGAGTGATGTCTCCGCCATAACATTTTGCCAATACATTTTTCCGCATTGCTGAAATCGTATCACGAGCGATCACCTTACTCCCAATTGCAGCCTGGATCACGACTTCAAACATCTGCCGTGGTATCAATTTACGCAGCTTACCACACAATTTCTTACCCCACTCATAAGCTTTGTCGTGATGAACTATCGTTGAAAGTGCATCTACCGATTCACCATTCAGTAGAATATCTAATTTGATCAGATCGGACTTGCGATATTCAAGAAATTCATAATCGAGCGACGCATAGCCGCGTGAAATAGATTTAAGCTTATCGTAAAAATCAAAAACTATCTCAGAAAGAGGAAGCTCATACCGCAGATCGGCACGCGTCGGATCGAGGTATGTGGTATTTTTATAAATACCCCGTCTATCCGTACACAACTTCATTATGTTTCCGATATACTCGGTCGGTGTTATGATCTGTGCACTAATGAACGGTTCTTCAACATATTCAATATCTCCCAGCGGAGGCATCAATGCAGGATTATCGACTAAAGTAATATTACCATCGCGATTTACTACACGATACTCTACGTTCGGAACAGTTGTAATTAATTCTTGTTTATACTCACGCTCAAGTCGTTCTTGCACGATTTCCATGTGGAGCAATCCTAAAAAACCCGCACGGAACCCGAAGCCAAGAGCAATCGAAGTCTCTGGCTCGAAGATCAGGGAAGCATCGTTCATCCTCAATTTTTCGAGTGAATCACGAAGCTCTGCAAAATTGTCAGCGTTTACAGGATACAAGCCCGCAAAGACCATCGGCTTTACTTCCTTATAACCCGGCAAAGGACTTTCTGCAGGTTGATCGGCATTCGTGATGGTATCTCCAACTTTTGTATCATGTACATCTTTTGCCCCGGGA
>JACQYX010000254.1 GCA_016207985.1 Ignavibacteriales bacterium
ATGGTCTTGCCTAGTGTTTGTTTGCTTGATACGTGTAAATTACGAAGCTTAATACTTGAATTCCACAATCCTATAATAGCTTTCCATTGGAATCCTTTACGGGGATCAAAGTGTTCAGGATCAATATAACCAAACGTATTTTTTACTTGACTATTAGATCGATTTGAATTATATTAGAAACGTAAGAAACGTTAATAGTTTCCATTTTATAATGTAAATGCCGAATATTTAGCAATCGGCTTTATTTTTAGTCATGTGGAAACTAAAGAAACAATAAAAGTATTCAAAGGAATTTATAGTGACAGATCAAGAAGACAAACAAAGAATTTTAGAGTCGGCAGCGAAACGTTTTTTTGAATTTGGAATTTCAAAAGTTACAGTCGATGAAATAGCAGCCGAGCTCGGTATGAGCAAAAAAACTATTTATAAATATTTCCCGAGCAAGGATGATCTGCTTCTTGCAGCCGTACGAATGCATATGGAACGTGTCGCAAAAGAAATTACCAGTATCTCAAATTCAAACGAATCATTTGAAAAGAAAATTGTAGCGTTACTGTCCGTTGTATCACGACAAATGCGCAGGATCAGCGCTCAATTTCAAACCGACATGCGTCGCTTCTCACCCGAATTATGGAAAGAGATCGATAAATTTCGGCGCGAGCAGGTCATTACCAGACTTAAGCAAATATTCATCCAGGCAAAAGGCGAAAAATATTTTCGTGAGGATTTGGATATCGAAATATTTTATCTAGTACTTCTGAATGCTGCACAGGGTATAATAAATCCTCAAACACTTTCAGAACATTCCTTTTCTGCCGTAAAGGCATATCAAGAAATCATAAAAATATTATTTGAAGGTGCACTTACTCCCGAAGCAAGATCACGGGTGCATTACTTCGATGAACAAATTGAACAACAACTTTCTCAGAGGATATTATGAAATATATTTTTTCAATAACATTAATAACCTGCATCATCATGAGTGGATGCGGGAAAAACGACGGTGCAACTATTTCTTCTACCGGAACCATCGAGGCAACAGATGTGGTTATCAGTGCGCAGGCGGGCGGTGTCGTGCAACGTCTGTTTGTGGAAGAAGGTACGGCTGTACAAACCGGAGATACACTGCTTGTCATCAACGATGTCGATTGGCGTTTTCAGTATGAGCAATCTGCGGCAGGATTTGATATGGCGGAAGCGCAATTTCAATTGGCAGTGAAAGGTTCGCGTGCTGAAGATATTGCCCAGGCGGAAGCAAATTACCGGAATGCCGAAGCTGACCGCAAACGCATCGAGGAACTCTGGCAAACCAAAAGCGTTACCGACAAACAATTAGATGATGCTCGGATGCGTTTTACTGTGGCGGAACAAACCCGGGAAAAGTTGAAGCGTGGTTCAAGACCCGAAGAAATTACGCTTGCCCGAGCTCGTCGCGATCAGGCAAAAGCGCAGATGAAATCTTTACGAAAAAAATTGGATGATTGTATTGTACGTGCACCTATGAACGGGGTAGTTACAAAGCGCTTTGTTGAAACCGGAGAACTTGTCGGTTCGGGATCATCACTCATCCGTCTCGATGATCTTTCCGATATGGATATAACTATTTACGTATCTGAAACCGAATTGCCTAAGGTTGTACTGGGACAGAAAGCTTCGATCAGCGTGGATGCATTTCCAAACCGGAATTTTGAAGGTCAGGTAGTCTTCATTTCTCCAACTGCGGAATTCACACCGAAAAATATTCAAACCAATGAAGAACGTACGAAATTAGTTTTTGGCGTAAAGATAAAAGTTCCTAACTCCGACGGTGTGCTCAAAGCCGGCATTCCCGCTGATGTTACTTTAGATGTCGCAAAACCATAATTGGTCACAACCATGACTTGTGCGGTTGAATTACAAAACGTTGTAAAGATATACGACAGCGGTAAAGAAGAAAAGGTAGTTGCCGTCAACGATTTATCGGTGAGTATCCAGCAGGGTGAAATCTTTAGCATTGTCGGTCCCGATGGTGCAGGTAAAACATCTACAATTAGAATGATATGCGGTGTACTGCCGGCAACGAAGGGAACGATTCAGGTTCTCGGATTCGATATAAAAAAACAGAAGCAAGAAATTAAGAAGCACATCGGTTATCTTTCGCAGAGGTTCAGCTTATATCAAGACTTGACTATAGATGAGAATATCGATTTTTTTGCAGAAATCCATAAGATACGCAACTACAAAGCGCGCAAGGATGAGCTGCTTGAATTTACCCGCCTGACTAAATTTCGCAATCGGCTTGCGGGTCGACTTTCCGGCGGGATGAAACAAAAGCTGGCGCTTGCCTGCACGTTAATTCATACTCCCGATATTTTATTGTTGGACGAACCGACTACGGGTGTCGATCCGGTTTCGCGACGAGATTTCTGGAAAATACTTTCCACGTTATTGAAATCCGGAATTACTATCATCGTCAGTACACCGTATTTGGATGAAGCCGAACGCAGTAGTCGAGTAGCATTGATGAATGAAGGGAAAATATTACGATGCGATACGCCG
>JACQYX010000255.1 GCA_016207985.1 Ignavibacteriales bacterium
CATATCGTCACAGCAAACGACATTTCATGATTCCTTGCTCGATCATATGATAGGGAAGTGGGTTCTTCAGAAAGTTAGACCTCCGACTTCTTACCGGATTAATTCAAAGCCAGAAGTCGGAGGTCTTGCCCGTTCATGTGCGACTCATTTCCAACCTTGCAGCTAACATGGAAGTGAGTCGCACTTGAAACAAAAAATGCTTAAATTGATTAGTAAAGTATAAATGGAGGTTACAATGATACAGTTAAATATACTATACCGATTTTGGCTTGCAATAATAATTATTACTGTCGGATGCCGAAACAACACCGAAGTGGTTTCACCGGTAGAAGAAAATATCCTTACTTCGTTTACATGCACCGATACACTCGGGAACGCTATAAATACATTTGTTACGGGTACATCATTCTATCTCACATTCAATATGATAAATAAAACAGGAATGGACCAAATATATTTCTGGACAGGTCCGGCATCAGAAATCCGTATCCTACGCAACGATACGATCATAATTTCACAATACCAAAATGTGGGTTGGCCTCAAGTAGTTCAATACGACACACTAAAATCCGATTCCACACTTACAAATCGGTGGATAGCTCCGAATATAGTGAAAGATTCTTTAGTCAAATTACCGCCCGGGAATTATGAAGCTGACGTTTGGGAAAACGCTCGATTTAAAAATGTCGATATAAAATACCCAAAGCGAATACCGATTACCATTCTTGATACCATTCAGGTTATTAGCGAGAAACCAAATATTTACATATACCCGCCGAAGCTCACAAACATTTCTATTAAGTTGGAATTTCCTCTCGGTGGCTCAGTTATTCAGTCCATTCCAACATATTCTGATAGCTGGAATATTACAGTTGAGCCATCCGGTAGAATAAACGGAGAGTACGATTACCTTTTTTACGAAAGCCGAAATCCTGATGCATTTCAATATTCTGCCGGCTGGATTGTTAGCAGAGATACACTTGCATCATTTTATTCTCATCATCTACTTTGTGCCGGTTTCAGTCAACGTGAGAAAAACGATTTTATCGATTACTGGATACCGCGTTTAACCGATTATCCGTATTATGTAATCTACCCACAATTTAATAACGACATTGATAAAGTAATCCGATTGAATATCTCGGAATCTACAGACGCCATCCTTCGATTGTTTTACGTAGTCAAGGGAACGACTGTGAATACTGAAAAACTTATAACACCATCAACACCTGCGTTTAAGCGAAGTGGCTTTGTAGTAACCGAATGGGGAGTAATATTAAAATAGTTGATCGATTATTCGGATCCAATAAGGTGTGAAGACTAATTTTACCCGAAAGCGTAGCAAGATGGAGTACACCTTTGGCCAAGCCATACCTTTGGCAAGAGGTGTGCTCCATCTTTTACAGCAAATTTATTCTCTCGCCGCCGATAGCAAATCAGGATCGTTTCGATATTTTTCAAAATCCATCGCAGTCCTTAAATAGGCAGCATCATATTCGGGATTCATAGATTTAACTCGCTTAAACCACTTCAACATTTCACTTTTTTGTCCGATGACAGCATAAGCACGAGTTACTTTCATAATGACTTCTTCATTCGTTGAATCGAGCTGAGCTGCTTTCTCGATTGCCTTCAATGCAGCACTCTTGTTCCCGAGTCGTGCATTAAATAATCCGGCGAATGCGTATTGGTCGCCGTTACCCGGATTTATTTTGATCTTTCCTTCCACAAAATTTAAACCGTCACTAAATGTCTTACGTGCATTGGTTTGTTTATTACCGAGAAGATACGTGACTCCTAAACAATAAAAAATATTATGATCATCTTGAAGATACTTCATCGCATCAGTCATGACAGATTCAGCTTGGGCAAACTTTTTATTTACTAAGAGAACCGAAACAAGGGCATCATATGCTTTGGGATTCATAGGATTTATCTGTAGAGCAGATTGATAGTAATAAATAGCACTATCGAACTGAGCGATTCGTTCGTACACATAACCAAGACTATAGACCGCCCATTCATGCTGAGGATTCAATTGATTCGCCCGACGAAAAGATCGGATAGCTTCCGGATAATTCTTAATCTGCCCGTATGCAACACCCAAATTCAATGCATTCAGCCAATCGAGTGGATCAATTTCCTGAAGTTGTTTCAAATACATAACACCTTTTGCCGGCTCGCCCAATTCAAACAAGTATAGATTAAGCCCTGTTTGTGGATCACCGCCGAGATCGGTGATGATCCCTAACTCAGCATATGCTTGTGCATAATTTGAATCTATTTGTAATGCTTTTTGACAGTAATACTTTGCGTCGGATAAATGTTCCTCAGACGTGCCCCAACCTTGTCTGAAATATTCAACCCGTGAATTCGCAAGTGAGACTAAAGCAGGGACGTAGTTTGAATCCTTTCTTACCGCTTCGGAAAAAAATGTTATTGCGAGCAGATTATCATCCTTGTTATGTTTGTCTCGATAATATATTCCATGGAGATACGACTCATAAACTTCCGGTGATGTTCGGTAACGAAATGTTTTACGATCGACAGGATCGAGGTCAAGCTGTTCAGCGATCTGATTTACGATTTCACGCCTGATTGTGAATATTTCGCCGCGTGCAATGTCGTAATTTTCTTTCCAGACCTCTTTACCGGCGTCGCTATCGTACATCGTCAATTTTATCTTCAATCGTGCTGCCAAAACCTGCATCTCACCCTTAATCAGGTATCGAACACCCAATTGTTCAGTAATCGTGCTGTCGCTTAATTTTGTATTTTTGAATAATGAAGAGCTTTTACGTGAGACTACTAAAACTTGTGGCAAATTTGAAAGATACTGATTAATCTCCTCAGCAAAACCAGCGGCAAAGTACTCATGCTCAGGTTCGCCGATATTTATTATCGGTAGTACCGCTATAGATTTACTGAGAGTTGTAGTTGGCGGTTTGATGAGAAACGTTTTAAGTAAGAAGCCGACTAATGCGATCAGCAGTATCGCTCCCGGTATCCAGACGAACGATATTTTATTTTTTCTAACAATATATTTAATCGATTTCGTAACCGACTTCCAATCAGACTCAACGACTTGTCCCGTTGCTATACCAACCTGACTTTTAAGCTGTAATTGTTTCAATTCACCGACCAACTCATTCATATTTTGATATCGGTCTTTCGGATCTTTCTGAAGAGCGCGAGCAATTATGAGTTTGAGATCGAAGGGGAGAGCGGTTCTGAAAGTTTCGACGGGTAGAGGATTTTCGTTTGTAATCGAGTATATCAACGCAGCATCGAACTCGCCCCGGAATGGGAGCTTTCCTGTAAGCATTTCAAAGAGCATAACACCTAACGACCAGACATCTGAACGTGCATCTACCTCTACACCTTGTGCTTGTTCCGGCGACATATATGCAACTGTCCCAAGTGTTGTACCACTTTTTGTGAGATGAATCCCTCCTGAAAGTTTCGCAAGTCCAAAATCTATAATCTTAGCAATACCATCGTTTGTTATTAGAACATTTCCAGGTTTGAGGTCGCGGTGAATAATTCCACGCTCGTGTGCTTTTGCCATCCCTTGTGCAATTTGAAGTGCCAAATCGACTGCTTGATTTATTTCCATAGGTCCTTTATCGATTCTGTTTTTAAGCGAATCTCCATCATAGCATGCCATAACGATGTACATCGAGCCATCAGGGGTTTCATTTATTTCGTAGATAGCACCGATGTTCGGATGATCGATTACTGAGGCAGTCCTGGCTTCTTGGATAAAGCGCGACTTTTTTTCTTCATCCGTTCCTACATGCGGGGGAAGGAACTTCATAGCAACACATCTGCCAAGCTTGGTGTCTTCGGCACGGTATACTACGCCCATCCCGCCCTCACCTAACTTTTCAAGGATCCTATAGTGCGATATAGTCTGCCCTATCATGAAAGACTCCTAAAATGAAAGGAGATCGAGAGTGCACGCTTTGCATGAGGAAAAATAAAACCAACGATATAACAATAATCAAGCCCTTAAATAAACGTTAAAAAATAAGTAGAATTCAATGAAATGTCAAGAACTGTCATATACCTATGTAATTAAAACTTTGATAAATGCTTATGAATTTTTATGATAATCTCTTTCCAAATCTATTGATGTTAAGGATTCATTCAGATATCGGCTTTGATCGATGTTCATCCATCGCTCGTTTATTCGTCTGCGACAGATACGATGGATATTTAACAGGTGCCGTGTGGAGATATTATCGGTAGTACTGTTCTTACCACCGGAACCGCAACTTAAAGTAAATGAAGGAGGTAGACTGTTGTACATGCCTCCCAATGCACCTTGGGTCGACGGAGTATTCACAAGAATACGAGCGACGTCTAAGGCGTTTGAAAAATATTCGATTTTCGCCGGACTATTAGAATAAATTACGGCGGTATGACCGATACCACCGAACCGAGTAATTTCCATGCAACGCTCTATAGCCGCTTCAAAATTTTCTTCAATATAAAATGCAAGGATGGGAGCGAGTATCTCGGCAGAGAGAGGGCAATCTTTCGAAACTTTTGTAAGCTGAGCGATGAGGACTGTCGTATCTTTCGGGACTTCGATCCCTGCCATCTCTGCAATGCGCTGAACCGATTGACCGACAACAGCAGCAGACATCATGCTGCGCTCATGATCATATGCAATCCGACTAACTTTGTTTATTTCCTCTTCATTCATAAAATGAGCTTTTTGTTTTTTAAACTCTTCGATCACTATATCAGCGATACCTTGTTTAACAACGATTGCCTGCTCACTCGCACATATTGAGCCATTATCAAAAGTCTTTGACAATAAAATATTTCGCACCGCGAATGGGATATCTGCGGTAGCCCCGATGTACACAGGAACATTACCAGCACCTACTCCGATTGTCGGAGTTCCTGAGCTGTAACTCGCTTTAACAAGCTCACCGGTACCTGTTGCTAATATAAGCGCTAAACCACGATGACTCATCAGGTCTTTCGTAATCATGAGATTTGGTTTCGATAACCATTGAATACAATTCTGAGGTGCACCCGCACCTAATGCAGCTTTGTAACATATCTTCGCAGTTTCAGCAACGCAATTTTTTGCTGCAGAAGGTGAGCTGATAATAATCGGA
>JACQYX010000242.1 GCA_016207985.1 Ignavibacteriales bacterium
CCGGTATCTTTCCACCAGCCCGTGATTTCACTGTATCCAACTTTATAGCCTTTCTCAATGAGATATGTATGAGCGTCTGAGATTTCAAGCTCGCCGCGTTTACTCGGTTTAATCTTCTTAACAGCTTCGAAGATATGTCTATCATAAATATAGATACCCGCTACCGCAAATTGACTTTTTGGCTTCGCAGGTTTTTCTTCGACTTTAGTAATCCTTCCATTTTTAATAACCGGTACGCCGAAACGCTCCGGGTCTTTAACCTTTGCTAAAGTGAGCCAGCAGTTGCAATCGCTTTTCTCAAATTCATCGATGAATCTTCTTACACCACCGACAACCATATTATCACCGAGATAGAAAATGAAGTTATCTTTTCCAATGAACTTTTCGGCTATCTTTACAACATGTGCAAGTCCGGCTGGAGTTTTTTGAGGGATGTATGTAATCTTCACACCCCATCTTTTTCAGTTGCCGATTGCCTCAGGAACTTACCGGCTGTCGGCATTGTGGATGATTCCGATTTGTTTGATTCCTGCATCAACCGCCGCTTCAATTGCATAATGAAGAATTGGTTTGTTGGCAATTGAAATAAGATGTTTGTTCTGCGTATGTGTTAAAGGACGGAGGCGTGTTCCTCGCCCCCCGCTTGCAATGAGTGCTTTCAATGTTTCACCTTCGATATTTTTTTAAACGAGCTCGATTGTATGAATTTTCTAAATTTAAGAATTATTTTATTAAAATCCTCTTGTGTGATTCTACCATTCTCTTTTGCAATGCGTGCGACTTCAATACCGCTGACCGTGTATAGCGGTAAGAATTGCGGGGCATGCTCAAGAAGTGTCTTTAAGTGAAGGTCGAGAGTTGGTAAATCGCTGCGAACGATTGGACCTGTCAGCGCCTTCGGTGCCGATGTCTTGATTGCGTTTTCCATCGTAGTTGTCATTAATGGACCGAAGATTTCCATCCACGATCCTTTTAACTTAAGCTGAACAGTAAGCTCACTTATGGTATTAAGGAATGCCGTCATATAATTTGAGGCGAAGACACATGCGACGTGATAGAGTGGTTTCAAACCTGCCGGTATGACAATAGATTTACCTTCAAGTGTTTGAACTATTTGCTCGACTTTTTTTATCGCTTCCGAAGAGCCATCGATTCCATAGTACATTCCTTTCAGTTTTGATTTCATCCTTGAATAACTTTGGTACGATGGAAAGGTTTGGAGAGGATGCATTGAAGCGGTTATGGAACCTTTCTTGCGGAGAGGATCAAGAATATCAGCAGAATACACTCCTGAACATTGGACGATTAATAATTTTTTGTGATAGAGTTTTTTATACTTTGCCAGTTCATCTGCAATAGTTGAAATGGCGCTATCGTTAACTGTGATCAGGATAATTTCAGAGCTTAGAGCAACATCATTTATAACAACTCCTGCCTTATCACACTTCAGAGATCGGGCGAGCGATAGTGCTTTGCTTCCATTCAAGTCGATGATGCTCGCAAATCGATATCCTTTATCGAAAAGTGCAGAGCCAAGTATCGAGCCGACAACTCCCGCTCCGATGATTGAAACTTTGGGTAATCGCTGCGGCATGAGTAGTTAGTTTATTTTCAAAGCAGCAGCGGAGAGATATCCCACAACCGCATCGCGGTCGCCTGAAACGTCACCCGAATTGCAGTGATGAAGAATTTCGATATGGTTGGCGCCGGATTGTTTCGCGGCAGTAAGTGCTGCAACTATAGGTCCACCCCCGCATGCTTCTGCCCGTTCAGTTTCAATGTCTTCCATAAGTTTTTTATAATTGAACTTGACGATGTCATCGATTATTATTTCGTCTAACCGATCTGCATCATCGGCAGGATGGTAGTGGGAGAGGTCGGACGAAGCCACTACGAGTGCATTTCGATTTACTAATACTTTGGCTAACTTATCACCGAGATGGAAACAGTATTCACTTCGCTGGTCGCCTACAACGATAGGGAGAATTTTAAATTGCTTCAGCACTTTTTGGAGAAATGGTAGCTGGACTTCGATCGCATGTTCAGACATTTGCCCCCGCGTGGACGATTCGATTATCTTTTCTCCTTGAATTATCTCTTGTCGTAATTCTTCATCAACTTGAATATCACCGAAAGGTGTGCGAAAGGCAGTACCGCTGAAAACAGAAATACCCGTGAAATATTCACGGTGGCTTGGTGATATAATCACTATTGTTTCGAATGCTCTTTTTTGTAAAAGTTTGTATGCGTGTGCTGCTGTCTTTCCAGAATAAACCAATCCTGCGTGCGGCACAACGATTGCCAGCAACGATCCGGGAATATCTTTCACATCGGCATCGGCGAGCATTGTCTCTATTTCTCTACTCAATGCTTTTGGATTGGCGGTATAGAATGTTCCTGCAACTGCTGGTGGGCGGACTGTCATATTATTTTTCGCTCTTTGACGATTTCCACAGTGAATGTAAATATTTTACTATTTGGATTTTTCCACTGATCGGATGATAATCCTGCTTTGTGTGCAGTCTGATTTAAAAATGTAGTTCTATCCCAGCCATACTCAGTTGCAACTTGGGGTAACAATAATCCACGGTAACCACCTTGTTCGATGATAAGTCCGTGTTTACCAACTTCGATCTCGTCAATATCTTTAATCAGTCTTAGCGGAGAGAGGACGGAAATTTCGATTTGGATATCTAGTAATTCTTCTTTCGTCACCGGTAGAAAGCGATAATCTTCGACTGCTGCTTTTTCTGCGACATCCCGGACAGTCTCAATTAATGGTTTCACTCCTTCAATGTAGCCGATACAGCCGCGCAAGTCATCACCTTTATGGAGAGTGACGAACGCTCCGCATAATACCATTAGCTTCGGTGGGATTTTTTCGGGGAGGGGAGCTGTTGTACCTTTTACAGCAGCCTCGATAGCAAAACGTGCTGTATTTAAAAGGACAAATTTTTCTGTTTCTGAAAGCATTGATTTGAGTACCCAATTAAGATCGTACATTGAACTTACGGAAAATAGAGGTGAGATTCAAGATTTGCAGAATATCTTTTTCTTTATAGGTTTAAATTTCCATAAAATCAAATCTTGCTTCTAATCCACATCTTTACTAAATTCTCAATGTATTTTTATGTAAAAGTTCCAATTGTCCATTATTCGAAAATTCCATTTTAAATGTCATTAATACGAAGCATATCGGGGATTCGCGGCATCATCGGTGAAAGTCTAACTCCTGAAGATATTGTCAGGTACTCTGCTGCTTTCGCTCAATACTGCAATCGAGGAAAGATCGTAATTGGGCGTGATGGACGTGCTACTGGAAAAATTATCGGGAATATCGTTTCGTCAACTTTACTGGCGATGGGCTGTGATGTGATCGCGCTCGGAGTGGCACCGACTCCAACAATAGCACTCGCTGTAGAAAAATTAGGAGCTGCGGGTGGAATAGCTATCACGGCAAGTCATAATCCGATGCAGTGGAATGGATTAAAGTTTATTGGTGAGACAGGTCTGTTTCTCAATTCAGAAGAGAACAAAAGATTGTGGAGTTTTGCTGATCTTCATGAATTTCATTTTGCTACCTGGAAAAAAATTGGTCGGCATAGTTCAGATGAATCATTCCTTCAGGAACACATCAATCTCGTGTTAAAGTTACCTTACATCGATGTTCAACAAGTACGGAAACGTAAATTTAAAGTGGTGGTCGATTGTATTAATGCTGCCGGTGGAGTAGTGGTTCCCCAAATACTGCATACTCTTGGATGTGATGTTGTAGAAATGAATTGTGAAGTTAGCGGGATATTTTCACGGATGCCTGAGCCGATTCCTGAAAATCTCACCGACTTGTGCAATCGTGTGTGTGCGGAGAAAGCAGATTTAGGAATCGCGGTTGACCCTGATGTTGATCGATTAGTATTGATTGACGAGAAAGGTAATCCATTCGGTGAAGAATACACAATTACTTCTGTCGTAAAATATATACTTGAGAAACACCGACTCATTACTTTCACCCGCCGCAGGCGGGCAAGCCATTCACCAACTAACCAATCACCGAAACCATCGACCATCAGCCATCATCCATCTGTAGTAGTAAATCTTTCAACTACTCGTGCTGTTGATGATGTTGCTAAAAAATTTAATGCCACAGTAATCCGAACTCCTGTTGGTGAGATCAACGTTGCCCAGAAAATGAAAGAGATCGGTGCAATCGTTGGCGGAGAAGGCAACGGTGGTGTCATACTTCCTGAAGTCCACTATGGAAGGGATGCTCTTGTATGAATTGCTTTAATTTTACAGCAGCTCACTGAATTTGGTGGGAAACTATCGGAATTCAAAGCAACTTTACCACAATACATGATAACGAAATCGAAGATCGATATTGGTAGCAAGAGTTTTGATAAGGTGATTAAAGGAATAAAAGAAAAATACAAATCGGCAGGAACGATGAATACAGATGATGGATTGAAAATTGATCTTTCGGATTCTTGGATTCATTTAAGAAAGTCAAATACCGAGCCCATCATCCGTATTATTTCAGAAGCTAAGTCGGTGGAAGAAGCTAAAAAGTTGATCAACGAATTTAAAAAAGAAATTTCATAATGAGCTATGACACTTTGTAAAGTAATCGGAACACTCGTAGCGACACAAAAGAACGAGCATTTAAAAGATCAAAAAATATTGATTGTGCAGCCGATCGATCTTGAAGGGAATTTAATAGGAAGAGATGTTCTCGCTCTCGATACCGTTGATGCAGGAGTTGGAGATACAGTCCTCATCATCCAGGAAGGGCAGAGTGCTGCGCAAGTTATTAAGGATAAAAAAGCACCGGTGCATTCTGTTATCGTTGCGGTTGTCGACGGACTTGATGTTGTGATTAAGTCGTGATGAAAATTCTTCATTCAAATATAACCAATTGAAAGCATGGTGGGAGAATTGAATGATTACGGTTTTTGATCTGCTCTCTCTTTCCCAAGTACCCGGTATCGGTTCTAATCGTTTACGTATGCTGGTATCACATTTTGGTGATACTTCTCTATTAATCAAAGCTTCGGTACGCGAAATATCGTTGGTGGATGGCTTTGACAAAAAATTAGCTTCAACGATTGTCCATTTTATTCGGAGTTCTCAGTTCTAAAATGCTCAGCGATTTGCAGAGAAACAATTATCGAAAGTCAACAAGATGGAGGTGAAGGTTCTTACTTTCTGGGACAATCAATATCCAGAACTGTTAAAGAGAATTTACGATCCGCCTTCATACCTGTTTGTAGATGGTGATGTAATCGATACGGATAAATATTCGATTGCAATTGTTGGGACGCGAACTCCATCGGAATATGGAACTATGATGACTGAAAAGCTTACTCAGGAATTTACCAAACTCGGTTTAACGATTGTAAGCGGTCTTGCTCGCGGGATCGATACGATAGCTCATTCAACTGTCTTGAAGTCTAACGGCAGAACGTTGGCAGTGATTGGTTCAGGGCTGGATGTGATATATCCTCCAGAAAATAAAAGTATGAGTCGGAAAATTTCGAGTCACGGTGCAGTAATTACAGAGTATGCAATGGAGACAAAACCAGATGCCGTTAATTTTCCACGGCGTAATCGAATCATTAGCGGCGTATCGCTCGGGACCCTCGTCATCGAAACGGATGTCGATGGCGGTGCTATGATAACAGCCAATACTGCTCTCGATCAAAACCGTGAAGTGTTTGCACTTCCGGGGAGTGTAAGCTCGAAGCGAAGCAGAGGATGCCATGCACTTATTAAAGAAGGACGTGCGAAACTTGTCGAATCTGTCGATGATATACTCGCCGAGCTTTCATTCAAACTAAAACCGATTTTAAAAAAATCGCCGAGAACAGAATCGAAACCTCCTCCTGATGTAACAATTTTCGAAAAATCGATTCTCGATGCATTATCGGACACTCCAAGCCACATTGATGTTATCACCGAACTCACAAAGCTGTCGATCTCGGATGTATTGGTAAATTTGCTCAGTTTGGAGTTTAAAGGATTAATAAAACAGCTTCCCGGGAAGATGTTTGTGAAGCTATAATTTCCCGAACATACAAGACACAAGAGGAATTCGGTTCTTAGATAATTTTTCTCTTTATAAAAACTTTCGTATTTTATATAGCAATGTTTACCATAGGCGAGACTATCATAGAAGAAGATATTGCTTATGAGCGTTTCGCATGTAACCTCTCAGACTGTAAAGGCGCATGCTGTACTCTTCAAGGTGGTCGAGGTGCTCCAGTTCGTGATGACGAAGTCCCAGAACTTCTCCGCGTGTCACCGTTTGTCAGGCAATATCTCAGTAAAGATCATCTTCAAGTTATGGATAATAACGGCATCGTTGAAGGTGAACCGGGGAATTACGCAACTGTTTGTGTCGGTCATAAAGCATGTGTTTTTGTTTTTCATGAACACGATACTGCCCGCTGTTCAATCGAGCGTGCATATCTTGCCGGACAGGTTTCGTGGCGTAAGCCGCTTTCCTGTCATCTGTTTCCGGTCCGTATCACGATCGGATCTCAGGAGCGTCTGCGTTATGAAAAAATTTTAGAATGTTCGTCAGCCCGGGAATATGGTCTACAAGAGAATATTCAATTATAAATATTCAATTATATGATTATCTTGAATCAGCCCTGGTACGCAAATATGGTAAACTCTGGTATTTACAATTTAGAAAAGAATGTCAACGGCGTCACATGTTATCAGATACAATTTTATGATTGTTTGCATTAATCGACTATTATGATAAATCTATCTCAACGGCAAACACTTCAAATGAAGCTGACCCCACAGCAGGTGCAGTATCTGCAGCTACTGCAATTGCCTGTGCTTGCCCTTGAGCAGCGGATCAAAGCTGAACTGGAGATGAATCCTTTATTGGAAGAAGTCGATGAGATGGAAACGACACAAGAGCAGGAAGAAAAAGTAGAAGAAGTAACCAGTACAAGCGAAGAAACGACACCGGCTGAACAAGAAACTTCTTCGAGTGAAGATAAGTATACATTCGAAGATTTCATGAACGACAGTCTTGACGGGTATAAAGCTACATTTTACAACACTCGAGACGAGGACCGGGTTGAATTTCCACAGCCCGCCGAGATTACTCTCATTCAGAAGTTAAAAGACCAAATCCTGATGTTGGATTTAACATCAGATGAAAAACTTGTTTGTGAGGAGATAATCGGTAACATCGATGAAGATGGTTACCTCCGCCGTGAGCTGCCTCTCATCGTTCAGGATCTCAATTTATCACAGGGTTTTTCCATCACGAACGAGCGTTCTGAAGAAATTCTAAAAATGATTCAACATCTCGATCCTCCCGGAATCGCTGCACGAAGTTTGCAGGAATGCCTCATCGTACAGCTTGAAGTAAGAGAATTCGATCCAGATATGGCAGAGAAAGCACTCAGAATTCTTCGAGATTATTTTGACGATTTTACGATGAAACATTATGAAGAGCTTGCAAAAAATCTGAACATCACTATCGAGCAGCTTAAACCGATTATCGAATTAATCCAGAAGCTCAATCCAAAACCGGGAGAAGGATATTTCACACCGCACCAAAATTACATTATCCCTGATTTTGTAGTAGATAGAGACAATGACGATTTCATCATCTCTCTCAACGATCGAAATGTCCCGCCAATCCGCATCAATAAGCGGTACAAAGAATTGATGTCTCGTAAAATGAAAAATGGACAGGCAACTGGAGTGAAGGATTTCATCCGCAAGCGATTCGAAGCTGCCAAATGGTTTATCGCTTCTATCAATCAACGCCGGGAAACGATGCTAAAAGTAATGCGTGCTATCATCGAGAAGCAAAGAACGTTCTTCGAAACGGGAGAAAACTTACGTCCGATGATTTATAAAGACATCGCTGAGATAATCAGTATGGATATTTCTACGATCAGCAGGGTTGTTAACGGAAAGTACGTTCAGACCGAGTACGGTGTATACGAGCTACGGCATTTCTTCAGCGATAAACTAACGACGCAAACGGGCGAAGAAATATCGAATAAGGAAGTCAAAAATAAAATTAAAATAATTATCGAGAGCGAAGATCCAAATCATCCGCTGAGTGATGATCGCATCGCAGAGATGCTGAACGCTGAACAACACCGGACTCAATATTGCCCGATGCACCGTTGCAAAGTATCGAGAAGCTATGAAGATACCGGTTGCTCGCCTTCGGAGAAAAATATAATTCCCATTTATCTAATACTTATATGCCTGAAATAATTCATTCAACGACCGTGATCGGTTTTACCCATAAAGGAAAAACTGTAATCGGTGGAGATGGTCAGGTTACAGTCGGTAACGCGATCATGAAAAAAGGTGCACGTAAAGTAAGGAAACTTTATAACGATACCGTCCTTGCCGGATTTGCCGGTGCAGCGGCTGATGCTTTTACACTCTTCGAGCGATTCGAAGATCGGTTACAGCAATATCATGGTAATCTTTTACGGGCGGCAGTTGAGCTTGCGAAGAACTGGCGGACTGACAAATACCTGCGCCAGCTTGAAGCGCTGCTTGCGGTTTTGAATAAAGAGCAAGCCCTTATCATTTCAGGGACAGGTGAGATCGTTGAGCCGGACGATGGGATTGTTGCAATCGGTTCGGGCGGTAATTATGCTCTTGCTGCAGCGAGGATGCTTCAGCAGCATACCGATCTGGATGCACGGGAAATTATTCAGCTATCATTAGAAGCTGCCGCAGATATCTGTATCTATACGAATAAGAATATTTTTATTGAAGAATTATGATGAATAAGAAGTCTAAGAAAGAATCACTTCGGGAATTGACACCTCGTGAAATCGTTAGGGAGCTGGATAGATATATAATCGGTCAGAATGCAGCTAAGAAATCGGTTGCCATTGCAATTCGGAATCGATGGCGGCGATTACAGACACCGGAGCAGTTACGTGAAGAGATTATGCCGAATAATATCATACTGATCGGTCCAACGGGTGTCGGCAAAACGGAAATCGCCCGACGATTAGCGAAGCTCGTAAACGCGCCGTTCATCAAAGTAGAAGCATCGAAGTTTACCGAGGTCGGATATGTTGGAAGGGATGTTGAATCGATGGTTCGTGATTTGACTGAGTTTTCGGTAAATATGTTGAAGGGAGAAAAAGCGACCGAGGTGCGTGATAAAGCTGTCAGACAAGCAGAAGAGCGAATCATTGATATTCTTATTCCTCCTGTGAAGCGAAGACATCCGGTTGAGGCTGTATCATCATCTATAGAAGAAAATGGGGAAGGGGACGAGAATAGAGCAACACGAGACAAGTTCAGAGAAAAGCTCCATAGCGGTGACATGGAAGATCGCATGATCGAGGTGGATATCACCGCTCCTCAGATGCCGGCAATGCAAATATTTGGACCTTTCAATATTGAAGAGATGGGAATGAACATTCAGGAAATGTTCGGCAGTGTTCTTCCGAAAAAAACAAAGAAGCGAAAGCTGACGATTGCAGAAGCGAGGAGTCTTCTCATCCAGGAAGAAACCCAGAAACTTATAGATACTGAATCCATTGTAAAAGAAGCGCTGGAACGGGTCGAGAATTCAGGTATTGTCTTCATCGACGAGATAGATAAGATCGCAGGGGAACGCGGGCATACTTCAGGACCCGATGTATCGAGAGAAGGTGTTCAACGCGATTTACTGCCGATCGTTGAAGGAACGACCGTTCTAACTAAATATGGAATGGTGAAAACCGATCACATCCTTTTCATCGCATCAGGTGCGTTTCATGTATCGAAACCGTCCGATCTGATTCCTGAATTGCAAGGTCGGTTCCCGATTCGTGTCGAGCTTCACAGCTTGACTGAGGACGACTTTATAAAAATCCTCACACTCCCGCAGAATGCACTCATCAAGCAATATGCGGCTTTGTTGGAAACGGAAGGTGTGAAATTAGAATTTACAAAGGATGGAATTTGTGAGATCGCAAAGTTAGCCGCTCAGGTAAACGAACAGGTGGAAAATATCGGCGCCCGCCGGCTTCATACTATTATGACTACACTTCTTGAAGAAATCCTATTCGATGCACCGGATAAATATGTCGGTGCAATAATCAGCGTAACAAAGGAGATGGTTGAAGACGCTCTCATCGGTATTATTAAGGACAAAGACCTCAGCAGGTATGTTTTGTAGTATCGCATGACCAATGACGGATGGATTAGTCATTCACGATTCATAATACGAACTTAGTGTACTTTATCTCCCGCTGTTGGCGGCTGGAAACCGAAACCGCTTGGGGATGGCTCCCCCTGAATTTTTATCTCACCAAAAATCTTCTCAAATTTTTCGATATTATCGCGCAGTGCATTTAATAAAAGTTTTGCATGTTGTGGTGTCGTGATGATGCGGGCGTGTACCTTCGCTTTTGGGACGCCGGGTAATACGCGAGTGAAATCGATAACGAACTCCGCAGGTGAGTGTGTTATGATTGCGAGATTTGAATATATACCCTCCGCTTCCTTCTCGCCGAGTTCAATGCTGATTTGTTGAGCCGGTTGGTTTTGTGTTGCCATAAAATCTCCTTCTGTTAAAAATTAAAATGCCCTTCCGCATGTTTGTGGAAGGGCATCAACCTGATAGTTTTATTTATTTATTCCTGAGTGCATCTGCTGTTTCCAGTGCAGCTTTTGCTTCTTTTAGCAAATTCGCATTTGCATAAGCGGAAGCCATTAAATCCCAGGCGTTTGGATCTTCCTTTTTCAATTCAACTAACTGCTCTAAGTATCCGACAGCTTTCTTGAATTTTTCGAGGTATAGTTTGTCAGTATCTTTTTTTAGATCCTGACTTTGAGCATCTTGTTTCATCTTATCACCGATTCGCATATATGCGACGCCGATATTCTGAAGCGCAACATCATACTTCGGATCGGCTTGGAGTGCGGCTTCAAAATGTATGATAGCTTCTTCGAGTGAGTCTGTCTGCATCAGCAGTACACCGAGGTTGTATTGATAAACTTTGTTTGTAGGATCTTTAGCAACTGCTTCACGAATATATGGCTTGGCGTCGCTTGCTTTCCCTAATCTTACATAGAGATCGATCATCGTAGCAAGAAGCTCCACATCGTCGGGTGAAAATTTTCTTGCCTCTATAATGGCTGCAATTGCGTTATCGTAATTTGCGTTCGCCTCTTGTTTGTTGCTTGCCGCTTCCGCATTCTGTGCTTTTGTAAGATATGCATTTATCAACGATGTGTGGAGTGCAGATGTTTGTTTACGCTTGAGTCCTTCTTTTAAGGTCGCGATCTCATCATCGTAGTTTCCATTTGCGTGTTGTGCAACAGCGAGGTTCTGGTAGGTAATAACGCTATCGGCATTCACAATAAGAGCCGTATTATAACTCTCAATTGCTTGCTGTCTGAGGAGAACGGCGCTATCGGCGGATGCAGAGATGCTCTTGTTAAAATAATTCACACCCATATTGAGCGCTTGTCCCCAGATGTATTTTTTTGCTTGGGATATTTTCTCAGTAAATTCATTACTGTTCTTCAGCGATGCATCGAATGCCTCAACGGCACCTTTATAATTAGTACGCTGCATACGGGCAGAACCGAGCAGCCACCATGCTTCAGCATTCTGTGGATTTTTTTGAACTTCCTGAGTGAGCCACTTTTCAGCGCTCTCCCAGTCGGAACGTTGTATGTATAATTTTGCACTGGTCATTTCCTGTGATGCACACTGGAAGCCAGTGAAAAGGAGAAAACTTGTTAGAATTATCGTTAGGATTGCTAAAATCGTATAATTTTTCATGGAAATTCCTTTGAGGTAACCTGAGATTTTGTTGATAACGATGTCCAATATACACAAAGTGAGAAAAAGAAACAAACAATTAGTATTCATTCTACTTTCAATACAGTTTGGTATTTTTTACCTTTATTCAGTTGACTGAAGTCGATTGAAATAGATAGAGAAGAATAAAAATCTGGAGTGATAATAAGTTTAGTTCACTTTATCGTAGTTCATCGAAGTGAACTGATTTAAGAGTCCTTGCTTATAGATATATTTTGACTTCGTACAAAAATTTTATTATATATATCATCGTCATTTTCTCTTGACTTATAATCCCTAAGCTAACAACGAGTTTCAATAATACAAGGAGTCGAAATATGGCAAAAATACCAATACAACCACCAGCATTTGGACAAAAAATCTCTATCAGCGGCGGGCAGCTGAAAGTTCCAGACAATCCGATCATCCCGTTTATCGAAGGAGACGGCACGGGTCCCGATATCTGGCGTGCATCTCAGCGTGTTATGGATGCTGCAGTCCAAAAAGCTTACAATGGTAAACGAAAAATCGCCTGGATGGAAGTGTTCGCAGGTGAGAAGTCGTTCAAACAATTTAACACATGGCTGCCCGATGAAACAGTCGAAACATTTAAAGAATATTTAGTCGGCATTAAAGGTCCATTGACGACACCGATTGGTGGTGGAATTCGCTCGCTGAATGTTACATTACGCCAGCTACTCGATTTGTATGTCTGCCTTCGACCCGTGCAATACTTCCATGGTGTCCCTTCACCGGTAAAGCGTCCCGAGGCTGTTAATATGGTTATCTTCCGAGAGAACACGGAGGA
>JACQYX010000243.1 GCA_016207985.1 Ignavibacteriales bacterium
ATATGGTTTCGATAATAATGACGAAAATTAGTGATACTAAGGTTACAAATCGATACGTCCAATAGGGTGTTTTTCAAAATACTGCGTTTTTTTACTAGATTCAGCATTTTTCAAAAATGAAAAATAAAGGAAATCAGAGAAAATGAAGTCTTTCCCCTTGAAAAAGACGTTTTATAATATTAACTTTAGAATAACAATTATTCAGATTCCCATGGGTGGGTTAATATATTTTTCTCATCCATCACATATTAAATGCTGAGTAGAGGTTAGCTCATATGGATACTCCCCCTTCTCTGGTTATTAAGGGATAGGGGTTTGGACGGTTTAGGTAATAATTTGTATAATGGTAACCATTAATTGAATTTGATTGCATTTGATTTGATAAATAGAAAAATCAAATACTCAGCATTGCGATTAAAAAACGGGAATCCAGTAGCCTCCTTTATTCTCCTGTGGAGACAGTGCAATCAAATCTTTTTTTTAATTAGGTGACCTAAAGCACAGGCAGGAATTTCAAGATCGGTTATCTTTAGTTGAATTCCTCCTAATTAATATGCGTTTTAACATTCAACACTCCAAAAACATTTTTCTTTAGAATAAATATTTTATGAAAGTACCATTTGTTGATTTAAAAACTCAGTATCTTTCGATCAAAAGTGAAATTAATGATTCAATTCAGAATGTTCTAGAAAACACCGCATTTATACTTGGAAAATCTGTTAAAGATTTTGAGGATGAGTTTGCGAGGGTACATGATGTAAAGTAGTGTTATGGAGTCAGTTCCGGTACGGATGGTAACCACATGGTATTATGGGCATTGGGTATTGGACCGGGTGATGAAGTAATAATTCCTGCCAATACTTTTATCGCTACCGTATGGGGAGCAACATTATGCGGTGCAAAACCGGTATTCGTAGATTGTGAAATCGATAGCTATAATATCGATCCTAAAAAGATCGGAGAAAAAATAACGAAACGCACTAAAGCAATCATAGCATTTCACCTTTATGGTCAATCGGCTGATATGGATCAGTTAAACAAGATTGCCAAGGAACACAATCTATTTTTAGTCGAAGATTGTGCCCAGGCGCATCTGGCAGAGTATAAGCAAAAAAGAGTTGGCGGACTATCCCGCGCAGCGTCATTCAGTTTTTATCCCGGTAAAAATCTCGGTGCTTATGGCGAAGGCGGTGCAGTTACCACTAGCGATCAAGAATTGGCATTAAAATTTAAAATGATGCGTGATCATGGATCAGATAAAAAATATTATCATGAAGTTTATGGTCATAACTATCGAATGGAAGGAATACAGGGAGCTGTGCTTGGTGTAAAGCTGCGTTATTTAGATCGATGGACTCAAGGACGTAGAAACAATGCTTCCCTGTATAACGAGCTATTAAAGGATGTACGTGATGTTATCAAACCTAAAGAAATGCCATACGCAAAACATGTTTATCATTTATATGTAATTCGCACTGCACGGCGTGATGAGTTGCAAAAATATTTGGACGCTAAAGGTATTTCAACCGGTTTACACTATCCGGTACCATTACATCTCCAGAAAGTTTTTTCAAACTTGAATTACAAAGAAGGTGATTTTCCTATAACTGAAAAGTTAGCTAAAGAGATACTATCTTTACCAATGTATCCCGAACTAACAAAAGATCAGATACATTACGTATGTGATTCTATTAAAGACTTTTTCAATGAAAAATCCAAAGCATAAATATTTATTATTGTTCCTTGATTGGGTAATTATTAATTACGCATTCGGTGTTGCATTAAAGCTTCAGACACAATTGAACTTTGGTGTCATATTTACCGTGCCACACTTCATCGCACCATTGTTTTTCTTTTTCGCCGGATATAGTTTTGTAATATTGTTTCTCTTTTATATCAATGGACTATATCATATCAATATTTATCTGACTGTAACAAAGCAACTCCAAGCAATTATTAAATCTTTGGTTTATTCCATCGTTGGCATTGCATTACTCTCGTTTTTTACAAAATCCAGTATAATTGTGGACAGCAGATTGGTAATTTTTTATTATTTCATTGTTAGCTTGGGATCGTTAATCGCTGTTAGAATCTTGATATTCCGAACTTTTTTTAAGTTTAATCTGTTCTCATTAATACCATTACGAAGGATTCTAATAATTGGAGCAGAAGGCAGGGGTATCGAGTTAGCTACACAAATAAAAGAATTAAGTCGACTTGGATTACATTTGGTCGGATTCATTGATAATAAAAAACCGATGGGGACCTCTATCGTCAACGGTTACAAGGTGATCGGTAATTTAGCTATGCTCCCCCGAATTTATAATGATATGAGTATAGATGAAATTATCTTTTGTCTGGAGAATACACCAGAGAACGAATATCTCGAGTTAATAGAGCGTTGGTCGAAGTCAAAAGCCCGAGTGCTTATCGCTGCCGATCAGTTTGAAGTGATACCAAAATATGTTAAGGAAGAATATTACGGTAAAGTACCTGTGATAAGTGTATTAAACAGCCCTCCCTATATGGGGTGGAATATTATTAAGCGTTTAATAGATGTTATCTTTTCATTATTTGGATTGATAATCTTATCACCATTGTTACTTTTAGTTAGTATTGCAATAAAGCTCGATTCCCGAGGTCCGATTCTGTATAAGCAAATACGCCTGGGCAAGGATGGAAATCCTTTTACATTCTTCAAATTCCGATCGATGTACCAGGGCAGCGATCGTGATAATGATAGAGCGGAAAAACTTAAGCATTTCATTAACGAAGGTATGTGTGAAAACGCAGCATCCACAAAAATCGTTGAAGAGTCGAAAGTGACAAGAATTGGGAAATTCATCCGGAAGACAAGTATAGACGAATTACCTCAATTACTCAATGTATTGAAAGGGGAAATGAGTCTTGTGGGACCACGTCCTTGTTTACCGTATGAGTGGCAAAATTACGCGGAATGGCATAAAAAACGTTTATCGATAACACCCGGTTGCACCGGGATTTGGCAAGTTTCGGGTCGAAGTGTAGTTGGATTTCGTGATATGGCGATCTTAG
>JACQYX010000244.1:0-1781 GCA_016207985.1 Ignavibacteriales bacterium
CACGTTTACCGTGACCGCCACTGATGCTGAAGGATGCACAGGTAGCAAAGCATATTCACTGACAATCAATTGCCCGGCGATTACAGTCAACCCCTACTCACTTCTAAATGGAACAGTCGGTACTTCATACAGTCAAACACTTACTGCGAGCGGAGGAACAAATCCTTACACCTTTGCTGTAACAAGCGGTTCGCTGCCTACTGGAGTTTCTCTTTCTTCGAGTGGTGTAATATCGGGGACACCAACTACTGTTGGAAATTTCACGTTCACTGTCACCGCCACCGATGCACAAGGCTGTACAGGTAATCGTAGTTACACAATCACAATTGATTGTCCAACGATTACAGTCAGTCCTTCAACGCTACCCAATGGGACAGTTGGTTTATCCTACAATCAAACACTCACCGCAAGTGGTGGAACAAGTCCGTACACTTTCTCAGTGACAAGTGGCTCACTGCCACCAGGGTTAACATTGTCATCAGCTGGACTCATTTCTGGGACACCAACGACAGCGGGAAGTTTCAGCTTTACCGTTACATCAACCGATGTACAGAATTGTACTGGAAGTCAAAGCTACACCGTAACAATCGATTGTCCAACAATCACGGTGAATCCAGCTACACTTCCGAGTGGCACTGTGGGAGCTACTTACAATCAGACGATCACTGCTTCGGGAGGAACAAGTCCATACACGTTTGCAGTGACAGGCGGAGCACTTCCACCAGGACTTATCCTTTCATCGGGTGGAGTTCTCTCAGGGGCACCCACGACAGTTGGAAACTTTAGCTTTACTGTTACAGCAACTGATGCCCAGAGTTGCACAGGAGTTCGAAGCTATACGCTCACGATTAATTGTCCAACGATCACTCTAAGTCCATCCAGCTTACCAAATGGCACGGTTGGTACACCATACAGCCAAACGATTACAGCAAGTGGTGGAACAGCCCCATACAGCTTCAATCTCACAAGTGGTACATTGCCTAATGGGCTTGGACTCTCGTCGTCAGGTGTACTTTCTGGAACACCAACGGAGGGGGGTGGCTTCTCATTTACTGTTACAGCAACAGATGCACAGGGTTGCACAGGAAGTAAAAGTTATACACTTACAATTGATTGCCCAACAATTACACTGTCATCTCTACCAAACGGAACAGTAGGCATTGCTTACAGCCAGACAATCACAGCGAGCAATGGAACTGCACCCTACACATTTGCTGTCACAAGCGGAATAGTCCCATCGGGCCTTTCACTTTCAAGCTCTGGAGTTCTTTCTGGAACACCAACTGCTGTTGGCAATTTCACATTTACAGTGACAGCAACTGATGTTCAGGGTTGCACTGGCAACCAAAACTACACACTGACAATGAGTTGTCCAACAATTACTTTATCAGGACTTCCGAATGGTACTGTTGGCACACCGTACAGCGAAACGATCACAGCAAGTGGTGGAACTGCTCCATGCACGTTTAGCCAAACAGCGGGGACGCTGCCAACAGGGTTATCTCTCTCAAGTGGAGGAGTGCTTTCTGGTACACCGAGTGCTTCAGGGAGCTTCTCTTTTACAGTGACAGCTACTGATGCGAATGGCTGCACAGGAAGCCAAAGCTACACACTGATGATGAACTGCCCATCGATAACGATCTCTCCAGCGTCACTTCCTAATGGAACGGTTGGAATTGCCTACAGCCAAACACTCACAGCAAGTGGAGGAATATCACCTTACAACTTTGCAGTAACAGGCGGCAGCCTACCTGATGGACTTACACTCTCCTCATCGGGCG
>JACQYX010000244.1:1817-8826 GCA_016207985.1 Ignavibacteriales bacterium
TTGCACAGACGGCAGGAACTCTTCCAACAGGACTAACACTTTCAAGTTCTGGTGTTCTTTCGGGCACACCCTCTGAAGCTGGTAACTTTACATTCACCATCACCGCAACAGATAACATCGGTTGCACCGGCAGCCTGACATATTCAGTAACAATCTGCGCTACGATTACACTCTTATCATTACCAGATGGTACAGTCGGCTCAGCCTACAGTCAGACAATCACAGCGAGTGGTGGCACGGCACCCTACACTTTTGCACTTTCATCGGGAACGCTGCCAGCAGGACTTTCGCTCTCAAGCTCAGGAGTTCTTTCAGGGACACCAACTTCTAGCGGTAGTTTTACATTCACAGTGCAAGCAACTGACGTGAATGGTTGTTCGGGTAGCCAGAGTTACTCGTTGACGATGAATTGTCCAACAATCACTCTGAGTCCATCAACATTACCGAATGGCACAGTCGGTGCATCCTACAGTCAGAATATTGTAGCAAGTGGTGGAACATCACCATACAGCTTTACTATAACAAGCGGCAGCTTACCTGCTGGATTAAGTCTCTCTTCATCTGGCTTACTTTCAGGAATACCGACTACAGTCGGTTCTTCGACCTTTACTGTCGGAGCAACTGATGCGTATGGCTGCACAGGATCGCAGACCTACATACTGACGATCGATTGCCCAGCGATCAACCTCAGTCCAGCGACGCTGCCGAACGGAACAGTCGGTGTGGCGTACAGTCAAACAATTACGGCAAGCGGAGGAACATCACCCTATAGTTTTGCAGTCGTTGCTGGTGCATTGCCTGATGGACTTGTGCTTTCGTCTACCGGGGCGTTGTTTGGAACACCTACATCAGCAGGAAGCTTTAACTTCACCATTCGCGCAACAGATGCTCAGGGTTGTCAGGGTGATCAAAGTTATGGAGTATCGATTAGTTGCCCAACAATCTCCCTCAACCCATCCTCATTATTGAATGGTATCGTCGGTGTCTTATACGGGCAGGTCATCGTAGCAAGTGGAGGAACTGCTCCGTATAGCTATGGTGTAACAAGTGGTGCATTGCCGAATGGACTCACACTTTTACCTTCAGGAACGCTTTCTGGAACACCAACGACAGTGGGTCTGTCTTCGTTTATTATCACAGCAACAGATGCACAGGGTTGTACAGGAAGCCAAAATTACTCAATAACAATTAACTGCCCAACAATCACGCTCAGTTCAATATCATTACCAAATGGCTCGGTTGGAAAATCATACAGCCAGACGATCACAGCAACTGGAGGGACATCTCCCTACAGCTTTGCGATAACTTCAGGATCATTGCCCGATGGACTCACGCTCTCATCTACTGGTGTTCTTTCTGGGATTCCAACGACCGTTGGGAGTTTTGGTTTCACGATTACAGCGACAGATAATCAAGGGTGTACTGAAAGTAAGGGGTACACACTATCGATCGATTGTCCAATGATCACGGTACAACCATTTATTCTACCGAATGGTGTTGCAGGAACACCGTACTCACAAACTATAACGGCCTCGAGTGGAACAACTCCATACACGTTCGCAGTATCTTCTGGTGCAGTACCATCGGGGTTGACTCTTTCATCTGATGGTACGCTTTCAGGAACACCGGCTGCAGTTGGAAGTTTTTCCTTCACTGTTACTGCTACTGATGCACAAGGATGCACTGGGAGTCAAAGTTATACATTCACTATTGATTGTCCAAAGATCAATTTGAATTCCTCAACGTTACCGAGTGGTACAGTCGATGTGGCGTATAACGAAACAATTACAGCAAGTGGAGGAACAGCGCCATATACGTTTGCTGTTTCGAGTGGCACATTGCCGGCAGGTCTTGCACTTTCATCGTCTGGAGTGCTTTCTGGAACGCCAAGTACTGGTGGAACATTCACCTTCGCGGTGACAGCAACAGAATCTTCAGGTTGCACTGGCAACCAAACGTACGTTGTCTCAATCAGTGTGGCACCTGGATTTTCAGTAACACCCCTGAATATTGCCTTTGGTGACGTCCTTGTAGGATTAAGTAAAGAGGATAGCGTAACTGTAACGAATACAGGAACAGGACCTCTGACCATTTACTCAGCAGCTTCAACGAGTGGGCATTATATGGTATCACCGAACAATGGGACCGTTGCCGCAGGATCAAGTCAAACATTCCATATTACGTTTAATCCAGTAAGCAGTGGAGCTAAATCCGCTAATATCATCTTTACGTACAATGCATCAGGTTCGCCAGCAATTGTGGCAGTAAACGGTACGGGTGTGGCACCAGTATTTTTGATCCTTGTGAGCCTTGACTTTGGTGATGTTTTAGTTGGTTCCAATAAACAAGATAGCATTACCGTCATGAATCCTGGTAACACAACTTTAACGATATCCTCGGCTTTTTCAGATTATCCTGAATTTAGCGTTTCCCCATCCAGTGCAATTCTGGCACCATCTGCAAGTGCTAAGTTTTACATTACCTATAGCCCAACAACTCTTGGTGAGGAATTAGGCAACATCATTCTGACACATGATGCTGCGGGATCGCCCGGTGTTGTACCAGTTAGCGGAACAGGTATCGTAAACGTCACGATTCTCAAATTCAAAGATACAGATGGTAATCCCACTACAACCACTGACCAGTCTCCCAAACGGTGGCAACTTGCGTTGTACTATAGCTCTGTCGATAGTGCAAATCTTATTGCTGAGGCTGACACGCATAACCTCACTGTTGCTGTTTCACAATCAGGTACATACATCGCATGTGAAGCAGATAGCGGCTTACCATGGGTTCGCATTAACGGCAATAGAACTCGTTACGACACTCTGACAATCAACACCTCAAGTGTGAGCGATACGTTCATCAATATGATATTGAATGCATTTATTGTCCGCAAGTTCGAGGACGCCGATGGAGATTTCTCCACCGTTGGTGATCGTGTTCCTAAGAGCTGGCATTTAGAAATCCGAAAAGATTCTGTTGGTGGTGAAGTAGTGTCTTCAGGTAATGCAGCCTCTCTCGTAGCCATCAATCTTGGTGATGGAACATACTATGCAGTTGAATCGGATAGTACGGAATGGACTCATATCGGCTACGACATCAATGGTTCATCAACGGCTAGTTCAACGAAGAATGTTGCTATCTCACTAGTGAATGGGCAAAGCGTCACTATTGATTTCATCAATGGGCGATCTATTTACTACCAGACATTCCGAAGTTTCTCACCCGAAGCCGTATCAGAAAAGAAGCCGATCAGGAAAAAACCCGCTGCTTCACAATTCTGTGCTCAGTTTGTGAACAACACAGGTCAGGAGATGAATGGTCTGCGAATAGTTTTTCGGGTTTATGCGCGTATTTCTGTTGTTGTGCAGATCAATGATCGCGGTCCTTTCACAACAGCCTCATCGTTCGATGGAAAAACTTGGACCTTCGGTGGCGGTACAGTTTCACCAGGAGATACCATCACAATATGCGGTATTGGAAACAACGGACGATCTGTGGCAATTTCAGAATGGTACTGGCTCCTCAATGGGGTTCAGCAAGCAAAGCAGCCAAAGTTCGCCCCGCCTAATCAGATTCCATTACTCGCAATGCCAAACTTTGCCAACCTGAGAGAAGATGTCTATCTCCAGCAGGGGTTTGGAGCAACTGGTGGGCTGATCATAGGCATTCCTCTACCGGATAGTGTGAAAAAGTATGGATGGGCAAAGATTGCGACAAGTAAGCTACTCCAGAAATCATTGCTGGATCGAACGGGCATACATACACAGCCTGGACGTGGATTTGATAAGTTTATCGGCGGGAAACCATTTGTTAAGGAACAGAAAGAAGTAGCGCCGAGGAAACACAATAACAGATTATTTGCAGAACTCGCTGCATTAAAATTTAGCATCGTTGCTAGCGCGATGGGGAAGACAACCATTGGGTTTGGAGAATTGATTTATGACGAAGGCAGTGGGAACACGCTGAGTGGTTTGACTCTCACCCAGATTGCCGCACGTGTAGACTCAGCGATGACCTATTGGAAAGATTCAGCCTATCATGGCTGGAGCTATCTGAATTTTGATACGACAATTGCTAAAATAAACCGCGCATTTGATGGACCAATCGATACTATTACTTATGCTGACAAATTGGTACTCAAAGGCGTCCGACCATTAGTCGATGTGCCATTCTTACACCCGAATCTCGATGCTATCCCAGCACGGATAACGCCCATTCCAGTAGATGGCTCTGAACTACCGATGCAGTTTACACTATATCAGAATTATCCCAATCCCTTTAATCCCACAACAACGATTAAATTTGATCTGCCTGTGCCTTCATTGGTCACACTCAAGGTGTACAACGTACTCGGTCAGGAAGTCGCAATGCTCATCGATCGTGAAGTGATGGATGAAGGAGAGCAAGAAGTGGAGTTCACTGCCGAGAGGCTTGCTTCGGGTGTCTACTTCTACCGGTTGGTAGCTGAGGGAATCGAAGATGAAGAGACTGGAGAACTTGGTCAAACTTTTGTAAGCGTGAAGAAGATGTTGTTGATGAAATAAGGACATTTGTCCACGCTAAAAGGTTGCAGATCGGGATTGAATTTAATAATTTGATCCCGATTGCGATAATAAAAGAAAGGTGGACAAAGCCAGCAATCCCGTCCGCGTAATAATGGGACGGGATATGCTTCTCAAATGATACGGCTGTGATCTGAAGGAAACCTTCTGCTTTGTAAACACTTGGTTGAAGGTTTCCTTCTAAAGGCACGAACTTCACGATCCAATGGATTCTCCGACACGAAGTGTTCCTTCGGAAAGGAGCACTTCGTGCCTTAGGAAAAGTTACAAGTGATTTTCTGGATTCAGACTTTCGGGAAGTTGCCACCTCTAACTGTATCTAATGATGAAAAAAAATATGATTCTTTTCAGGATCAAGTCCAAATATTGACAATTTGAAATTTGATTTGTACTTTGATTTAGGATTCGTAAGCTAGACATTTAATTAATTAAATTAGTCTTGGAGATAATATATGAACATCTTGATTGTCGACGACGAGCCAGAATATAGAGTACTCCTCGGTCATTATCTTGAAGGTGAAGGACATACAGTTTTCATCGCAGAGCACGGTGAAGCGGGTTTAAAAATAATGGACATTGAACAAGTCGATTTTATAATATCAGATGTTTACATGCCGGTTATGGACGGACTTAAGTTCCATAAAACTATCAGATCAATAGAACGATTTAAAAATATACCTTTCCTATTTGTCTCAGGTTTTGATGATCAATATACATTGTCAGCAGTGAAATCATCGAAGCTCGACGGATTCATCAAAAAAGCTCGTCCATTGACCGAGCTAAACGCATGGATAAAATATCTGACAACACCTATCGATAAGCGTCCCCCCTCTCCACCAACCGCTTCATCATTTAAGACTGACAAGGATCGCGAACGAGATCGATCACTCCGATCAAATCGTTAGTTCCACCGATCGTTTTCACTTCCGATATAACATTTCAAATCTATAGATGCGGATGTCTATGTTTCAGTATATGTGGTTTCTCCAAACCGTGTACTAACATTAACTCTTCATTCGACAATAGATCAACAGTGGGACCATCGGCAACTATTTTCCCTCGATCTAAAACAAGTGTTCGTGAGCATAGTTCCGTGATCATCTCTAAATCGTGCGATGCGATAATTTTTGTGGTTGGTATCGATTTTAGAAGTTTTTTCAGCTCCCTCCTTCCACGTGGATCAAGGTCTTTTGTCGGTTCATCAAGTGCAAACAGTCTTGGTTGACATGCAAGGATTCCCGCAATGCACACACGTTGTTTTTCTCCGCCGCTTAGATGATGTGCCGAACGATTATCATACCCCGATAAGCCGACTTTATTCAGTGCATCTTGCACCAGGTTTCTAACGACTTCTTCTGGTTCTCCAAATTGTTTAGGACCAAATGCCACATCTTCAGAAACAGTTGGGCAAAATAGTTGGTCATCGGGATTCTGAAAGAGTAAACCGACAAATTTATGAACCTCAAGAAGTGACTCGTCGGTGATCGGTTGACCGGCGAGTAATATTGCTGGAGACCGAGGTTTGTTTTCCGGTAACAGACCGTTTAGATGAAGTAATATTGTTGATTTACCAGCGCCATTAGGTCCGATCAGACCAACACATTCACCTTCGTTTATCTTGAAACTGACACCACGTAGAGCTTCTGTACCGTCATGATACCGATAGTGAAGGTTTTGAACTTCGATTATTGGGATCATCGCCAACCTCTTGAACGCATGGAAGCATAAATACGTTCAGCTCGTTCAGTCGATCGTACAAAAAGTTGTCCTATAAGAACGGCACGGCTTTTCCATATGTGCGTTCTCGACCGTGTAAATGTTCGGCTCATTCTGGCGCGATTCATCTTTTCAACTTCATCTATCAAAACAAAAATATAACGATACATAAGAGCGAATATAGTTACGAGTAGTGCCGGTATGTGGATTCGTTTTAGAAAGTTCAATAAATCACCAAAAGGCGTCGTGTTTGATAGCAACACCATCGTGAATAAACATAGTGTACTTTTTGTCACCACCGATAAGAATATTTTTCCACCATTCGGTTGGAATAACAACAACACTGCTATTCCAACGACAAAAGGTTCGAGTAGTAATATTCGCCTCGCAAAAAAGGACAGTGGAATTCGACATAACACACCCACAACAATCAATCCAGTGAATATTATCCCATAGAATAACATTTGGTAAGCAGGGATTAGAACAATACTCAAAATGAGTCCAACTGAGACTGATATCTTTAGTATAGTTGGAAGGCGATGGATAATACTATCGATGCGACTGTAGCGGTCAAGAAATTCGTGGCGCATGGATTATCGATTCACTTTAGTTTATGAATTCGATTTCTTTGTAACGAGACGAGCAAGTAAGAAAGAGAGTATTAAAACGATGACCATCCCGATTCCTCCGGCAATGATCGTAGCCCACTCAAACTGATTTACCCC
>JACQYX010000104.1 GCA_016207985.1 Ignavibacteriales bacterium
AAACGCTATTTCGCCATTCTGTTCCCACACACAACCGAAACCACTATCACGCGGTGCAATATCTGGATGTACCTTAACGTGCGGACCGTAAGTTAATGGTCGCATAGGTCCCCAGATTGAATCTCGATAATAACGGTAATATATATCAGTAAAACGCTGCCATACGAGCATCATTCGTTGATCATAATAGCCAAAGTTTGATCGAGCAAGGGAGGGATACACATTCGAAGCCGAATCATCAGTCATGTAGTATACAGTATCTTCCCACGTACGAGCAAAATCGCTGGTGTGCTTTAAACAAATGTTTGAGCCAATAAAGTTGAAACGAGTAAAAGCAAGCCACTCTTCATTCAGCCATGTTGGAAATTGTGAATTAACAAATGCAGGCTGCGTATCCTCCTCATTTCCCGTGGTGATTTGCTGAGGTGGTGTTTGTTGGAATTGAGAAAATGAGGATATCCAACACAACAAAGTGGCTGTGATAATAATCGACGATTTCATAATTTATTTCCCTCCTGATAATTTATTAAACTAAAATATTACTTTTTCTCAATCCGTTGATCTTATGCTTATTTTGAAACGTTAGTCGCACATTGAAGCTGTAAAAAGATGGGGACTATCCAGAAAGTCATTGCGAGCGGAGCGAAGCAATCTGAAGGTACTTTTTTCAAATTGAATTGTGAGATTGCATCGACTGCAATCGAGCGGCTGTAATTTTCACTCCATGCATAATCGTTTATGGTTGCTTCGTAGGCGCGATCGAAGTTTACACCAACTACTTCACCTTTGTTGTTTAGCAATGGACTTCCTGAGTTACCACCAGTTGTGTCTAAATTGTATAAGAGTGCCACAGGTACATCTTTCAATTTTTTATGCAAGTACCTACCGAAATTCTTTGCCTTGTATAACTCGATCAGCTTTTGTGGTGTTATGTATGGTTCTACACCTGTCGTTTTTTCGATAACTCCTTTCACAGTCGTGATTGGTGAAGCGTAAAGTGCATCGGCAGGGGAGTAGCCTTTTATCTTTCCGAATGTTAACCGAAGTGTGCTGTTCGCATCGGGGATAAAATCTTTTTTCAAGAATTGCTCTTTAACGTCCACGAGCAGAGCGGATAGTTTTGATAATGCACCTTCTCGCCGCTGACGGGTTTCTTTCAATTGTTGATATGAAGGATAAAGCGATTTCGCTAAATTAATAAATGGATCGTTGAGCTGATCAATCTCTTCGGGTGACTTTGTTAAAGCATTCATTAAAAATTTTATGTCATTCAACTTTGAGGTTTGATAAGCATTATTAATAAATTCATCGATCATCGATTCAGGGTTTCCATCTTTGATTATCTCATCAATTGCAGCGATGCGTTTGTCTTGCGGCAGCTTCGATGTCCGCATCAAGATTTCCTTTAAGAAAATTTTGTCGACCGGTTCATAGTAATTCCTTAATGTCGATTGCATTCCTTCTTTTGTGCGTGCAAAATTTCTTTCCATGTATGGAGATTCACGCTCGAGGTCGGGCTTTTTCAACTCTTTCGCTGCTTCAAAAACTGTATAGCCCAAGCTTAACAAATTCGAGCCTTGCCGAAGATAATCAAGCGTCAATTCATAATCGGCGTTTTCTCTGATTTCTTGGTAAATATTGCCGATCTCTTCAAGAACGTTGCCATATTTTTCTTTTCTTTTTGGATCTGCATTGATAAAGGATTGTAAAGCTTTTTCTTCATCTACTTTTTTCTCAACGATGTTTAAACGTTTGAGCCCTTGCAGCTTGCCGCGATAATTTTTCATCGTGTTTGCAAGTCCCTTGATACGACCATCGAGTTTCAAAGAGATTGCTCTATCGTTTTTACCCATAGTCTCCATCGTTTGAATTTGCCATTCAAATAAATCTGCAACGTACGGCATACGTACATCTTCTTCATAAGAAATATATTGTGATGTTCTGTGGCGGAAGGTTCGACCTGGATACCCTAAAATAAAAACGGGATCGTTTTCATCTACACCGTTCGGGTTTACCTTCAAATATTTTCTCGGATGGTAAGGAACGTTCTCTTTTGAATATTCAGCGGGCGATCTATCTGGTGCTGTGTAAGCACGGATAAAGGAAAAATCTCCAGTATGCCGGGGCCACACCCAGTTATCGTTTTCGCCACCGAACTCACCGATGGAACGAGGAGGAACGTAAACGAGTCGAACATCTTTCAGAAAAGTGTAAATGAAGAGTATATATGATTTGCCTGTGAACATTTCAGATACTTCGGCGCGCTTTCCGGGATTTTGTTTCTCTGTCTCGGTAATAATCTCTTTTATTTTCTTGTCGATTGTCTTTGTTCGGATAGTCAAATCCATTGTGTCGGATATTTCACCGAGAATATCCTTCGAGACATCTTTATACGAATCGACTATTCGAACCGTAAGTCCTTTAGCTGTGATCTCCTCGGTGCGTGTTTGTGCGAGAAAACCGTTTGTTACATAGTCGTGCTCTGTTGTACTGGCTGCCTGCACAGCGCCGAATGCACAATGATGATTTGTAATGATTAAACCGTCGTTCGATATAAACGATCCGGTGCAGCCACCGATGTTTACTATTGCATCCATCAATCCAACATGACCGGGATTGAATATATCTTTTGGTGTAACTTTTAATCCTTTCGCTTTGAGATTTAGTTTGTGAATCTCGCTGAGGGGGTACATGCCTTCATCGGCAAAAGTGGGATGGAAGAATAATAATAAGCTAAAAAATACAACTACAAAAATGATGGAGTGATGTCCGCCAGAGGCGGATCCCAGCCCGACCGATGGCTGGCGGGCGCTTTCGGTGGAGAGTGATGGAGTAATGGAGTGTTTCGTGCTCATAAATATCCTGTGACAGTGAATATTGTTAGGGGAGTAATGCTTCTTGCTGAATTCGTTTCCATAATTCTTGAAGGTTCAGTCGATTAATCCAGTCATTCATGTATTCAAGGTCGAGTTTTTCTTGTTGAATTTCATAGACTCTCAAAGCATCTGTAAATTGTTTTTCACTGCCACCTGAAAGATTAGCCCACTTGAGTTTCATTAAGATAGTGTCTTCGGGTGTAGAGACAAACATTTTTGTGCCGAATAATTCTTCTTTAATTTTTCTCGAAAATCTCGATTGATCAAATGGATTGTCCGTTATAATCCAGAAATCTATTTTATCTCCCTCACGAATATCTAAAACGTTAAACATGGTTTGTTGTTCGATTGCATTCAGTATACTTTGTTCGTCAACATAATAATCGCTTTTAGGGAATGTGTTATGAAATTTGATAAGATCATCCTTATCGAGTGAAACAAGAATGTCGATATCGTGCGTGGAACGAGGTACACCTTGTAAGCTGGAAATATAAGATCCAGTAAGCATATACTCGATCTTACTTTCCTCAAGAAACCGGATAATTTTTATTAATAATTCTTGTTGTGACATTTTGATAACTGTTTAAGGTAGAGTTCATGGAATTCTTGCTCGGATAAATCTGGGAATCGCTTACGCAATCCAATTTTAAAAAGCTCTTTCGTCAATTCTGAAATCTCCATCGCTTTCCGAAGACGCTGTTCGGGAGTGAGCTTCCTGAGTATCTGGATATAAATCCGATGATTAGGTTTTTCTTTAATGTCCACGTCAAATTTTCTTAGTTGTT
>JACQYX010000245.1 GCA_016207985.1 Ignavibacteriales bacterium
ATACTTACCCTCTATTAAGTAGCTTATTATTCCTTTTTAGTTTGAATTACGATGCTGATATTTAATGGTGTTTTCCCATAGCACGAATATAGTAGATCCTAAATTCAAAGTCAAGAAAAATATCAAGTCACGAGTTATTACAAAGGCAAAGCGGTGCTCAGTTTTGGAGGATAAAAAAGATGGGACTGCTTGATGAAGAAGTTAATCAGGTTTTCTTCCATTCATATACTTCATAACCATCCACAATTCTGCCGGATGGCTCAAAACCTGTGCGCTCGTTCAACGGCTCGATGGTTGGTTTGGCTATACAAACGGTATTTGGGGCGGCATTCTTTTGCATATGTCCGGCAATATCAATAACTCGGTCGCTGATCTCCTCAAGCGGAATAGATTCATCAAAATAAACGAAACCGGAATTTACACCGCATCGTACTCGGAAGTCGCTGCGCATACCTTTAACGTTCTTGTTGAAGTCGTCTAATCCTGTAATCACTTCACGTGCAGCTCTTACTGCTGCATCAACCGAATTAAAGCAGCTCATTACACCGTCTGGTGTCCATGCCGCTTTTAAACTGCCATGTGATGCAAATGCTCGCTCAACAAATCTTTTGTATTCTTTAAAATCGTGTTCGATGATGGCTTTCTCCTCACCCTCTTTCATTCCTGTCGAGTCGACAACGTCGATGGCAAGAAATGCGAGGTCTCGTCCCATCTCGTCAAGCTTCTTTTTCGTTTCGATGAATTCCTTCAGTAGCTGTTCACGATCTTTCTTCTTCGCATTCTTGAGTTGTTCTAACTTTTGATTCAACGGTGTAAGCACTATCGCGTTATCCGATAGATTCATCTCTCTCTTCCAAATATCGAGGTTCGATTTGAACTTGAAGTATTCCGATTTATCTTTCAGTCGCTCAGCCATTCTCGTGAATGATCCACTCAGAATGAACATTCCGACAATCATGATCAAGCGTGACATATCTTTACCACCGATCTTCGTCGGGATGTTTGCCTTGACTGTCATGGTAATCTTTTTGTCGATATCCAGCATCGAACGAACGAGGCGGTATTTTGGTGCATCCTCGATGTATTGAACAACAAAAGCTCCGATGAATAGAAGCATCAGGAGAATGGAGATAACACTAAAGGCCCGGGAGATTTTCGAGAAGGTTAAAAGAAACGTTACACTCGACGATTTTTTATTTTTTTTGTCTGTCATCGCAATCAGGATTTATGTTTTGTATATTGTACTTAACTGGTGCATGAAAGTCAAGCACCTCAGGCGATCAATTTTCTGATATGAGATTCCACACTCAGGGCAAGTGCCTTAAGGTTATAACCGCCTTCAAGCACCGATACAATCCTGCCGTTACAATATTTTGAAGCCGCATCGGTAATCATCGAGGTGAACAGTCCAAACGATTCTTCAGTCAGATTCAGATTGGCAAGTGGATCATCTTTATGGGCATCGAAGCCCGCAGAGATTAAAATCATATCCGGACGGTAGTTATCGATTGAGGGAATTATTTCCTCCTTGAACGCTTCGATAAATTCCTCTTCACCGCTTCCGGCAAACATAGGGATGTTGAGTGTATATCCTTCACCTTGACCTATCCCGCGCTCACCTCTGCTCCCGGTGCCGGGATAAAACGGATATTGGTGAGTGCTTATATACATTACCGATTTGTCATCATAAAATATCTGCTGGGTTCCATTTCCATGATGTACGTCCCAATCGAGAATTAAAATCCTGTCTGCACAGTGCTTACGCTGAGCATAGCGTGCAGCTATAGCAACATTGTTAAGTAAACAAAATCCCATCACTTTATCTCGCTCGGCATGATGACCCGGGGGTCGGATTGCACAAAATACATTTTGAAGTAAGTTATTCATCACTGCATCGACAGCAGCGAGAACTCCTCCAACGGCAAGTAGTGCAGCATTATACGATTCACGTGATGCATGTGTATCACCTGCATCGAGAATATTCAAACCTTGCAGGCATGCCTGACGCAGATATTTATTATGCTCAAGTGAGTGAGCTTGAAGTAACCAGTCCTCCGATGCTTCATCGATCATCAGATGTTGAAGCTCTTGCCAGAGGTTCACTTCTTTGAGATGATTCGTGATCGCACGCAACCGATCGGACCGTTCAGGGTGTCCGGGCCCGGTGTCGTGTTCTAAAAATTTTTCGTGATATACAAAACCTGTTCTGGATGCCATTTTGTCTTCTCTTGAATATTGAAAAAGATAATGATTGTTTTGCTTAGCGTCAAGTCGTAGAAATAATTATTGATTATAAGCCAGCGAGTTTCTATATTATAATACCGATATTTGCATCTCTCACATCTCACATGAAAGGAAGTATAATCACAGGTTTATTGGAAATCGAAGCGAGGCATGGCGGCTATCTTCGGCAATTATCGCTTGAATTAGATCGGCAACCGAATGATGCGAAAGTCGGTTCGCATATTATTACACAACTGAGACTTCGCAATGCCACTATAGTTGAGTATACTGTGAAGCGCGGACATCGTGGATATCCCAAGATCGATACAATACAAACTATTAATGGCATGCAAATCGATGATTGGATAAATGTGCCTGAGTTTGCTCGATTGACCGCTGTCGATCCATCTGAGCGTATTAAACTAACAACCTCCGGCTCCGATTATTCGATGAGGGTTGTCGATCTTCTCTGTCCGATTGGAAAAGGTCAAAGGGCACTAATCGTATCGCCACCCAAAGCTGGGAAAACGATGTTGATGCAGCAGCTTGCTCATGCTGTAAGCACGAATCATCCCGAGATAGATTTGATGGTTCTACTTGTTGACGAAAGGCCTGAAGAGGTGACCGATATGCGTAGGACGATAAAGGGTGAAGTGTTTGCGAGCTCGAATGACAGTGATAGAGAAAGTCACGTACGCCTGGCGCAGCTTGTTCTCGAATACGCAAAGCGGCAAGTTGAGGTCGGGAAAGATGTTGTCCTGCTGCTCGATTCATTAACGAGAATGGGACGTGCTTTCAATGCAGTACAGCGCGGCAGTGGAAGGACACTATCGGGAGGTGTCGATATTCGTGCTTTGGAAATCCCCAAAAAGATTTTCGGATCTGCCCGAGCGCTTGAAGGCGGCGGATCGCTTACGATCATTGCAACTGCACTCATTGAAACAAATTCGAGAATGGATGAATTAATCTTTCAGGAGTTTAAAGGAACGGGTAATATGGAATTAGTCCTTGATCGTGATCTTGCAGATGAGCGTATCTTCCCCGCGATTAACATCCCGAAGTCGGGCACACGGCGGGAAGAATTATTATTCGGAGCGGAAACGGCAAAATATCAAACGCTTCGTAGAGCACTCCATCGTATGAGACCTAAGGATGCAATGAATACCTTGTTAAAGGCACTCGACAAATATCCGACAAATCTGAAACTTCTATCTCAGCTTTCCACTCTCCGCACCGAAGAATGAAAATCACTCTAAAGGTTCCGGAAAATTTTAACTTCTGGAGAACGATCTACAGCCATGGCTGGTGTGCACTTTCACCATTCGAAGTCGATAAAGATGCGAATTGCCTCAAGCGAGTCGTTGAGTTATCCACCGGTAAAAGATTAGTCATCGATGTTTTTCAATCTTCTAAAGATAAACTGAGTATTATTTCATCTCTGAATCTTACTCAAAGAGAAAATAGCGAAGTTATTAATCAAGTCCGGGCTTGTTTAAGATTAAATGAGGATTATTCAGAATTCTATAACGAGGCAAACAAGCACCGGGATTTTCGATGGGTGGCAAAAACAGGTGCAGGTCGACTTCTCCGAGCACCGACTGTATTTGAAGATGTAATTAAGATGATTTGTACAACCAATTGCAGTTGGGCACTGACGGAGATAATGATTGAAAATCTTTGTGAGAAGCTGGGATGGCAGATAAACGATAGTCGAAGACTCGACTCGTTGAGCAGATGGACGTTTCCAACGACTGAGGTGATTGCGGATGTATCGGAGAAATATCTCAGGAAAGAAATTCGGGCGGGTTATCGAGCGCCTTATCTTCTCGAGCTCTCGCAGAGGATTATTAATGGTAAGCTTAATATAGATTCATGGCGGGAGAGCACCCTATCAACGGAAGAGTTGTTTAAAGAAGTTCGTTCCATTAAAGGTGTTGGTCCGTATGCAGCAGGAAATATCCTCAAACTTTTAGGAAGATACGATTACTTAGGAATTGACAGCTGGTGCAGAAAGAAATATTTTGAGATTCATCGTAACGGCAGAATAGCAAGTGATAAGGTAATCGAAAAACACTACAAGCCATTCGGGAAATGGAAAGGTTTATTCTTCTGGATGGATGTTACAAAACACTGGTACGAAAAGAAATTTCCGTTTTGATATCCTGCACCCCTGATGATGGCTCATATCTGAAATTAACTCATCACTTTTGAGAACAATTCGAAGACAAACATCTCTTATTTTTTGGGGCGGACTTAATATACACATGGAGCACTGATATTCGTTCTTGATAAACTGCTGTTTGTCAACTGCACGGAAAGCGTTCGTGTTGTTCATTCAATCAGACCGTATATAGTTCTGTCGTTTCGGTATCGCAAAAATATAAAACAAGTTTGATGTTGTTTTGAAACTTAGTATATTGGAAACCGTGAAAACCAAAAGAGTTTCCGATTATTTGTTATTATTTCTTGGTTTAACGCATCTTTAATGGAAAAACATCAAAATGATAAATGATACAGTGATTAGGGATCGAATTCTTCGTACGGCGACGGAACAATTTTACAGCCATGGCTTTTCGAAAGTAACGGTAGATGAAATCGCCTCAAAGATCGGTATCAGTAAGAAGACAATCTATAAATTTTATTCGAGTAAAGAGGATCTCATTCGCGCGGTAACCGATACCGTGATAGCTGAAACGGAGACGGGATTTCGAGATATCGTTGAAGATATACATTTGGATTTTGTTGAGAAGCTCCGGAAAATGATGACCTTTGTCGGTATTCATCTTTCAAGACTAAGCAAATATCTTATTGAAGATCTGGAGCGTAATACACCCCACGTCTGGAGCAAAATATCAGAATACAGAACAAAAAATATTTATCAGCATTTTGGAAGCTTAATCCGAGAGGGTAGAAAAAAAGGTATCTTCAGAAATGATATCGACGAACAACTTGTTCTGATGATCTATGCAAATGCCATCGAGAATATCATCAATCCAAATATTTTATCTCAGCTACCTGTAACAGCAAATCAGGTTTATGAAACAATCATTAAAGTGATATTCGAAGGTCTTCTGACTGATGAAGCAAGAACTCGATATCTCCCAAAAGAATTGCTTAGGAATAATAATCGCCAACAAGATGAGGAGTAAATGAATAACACAAATAGATTTAAATTTTTAATTCTCTTGATCCTTACAACTATTTTCATTTCACCGCTGCAAACACAGGAATTGTCGGTTAGACGATTGAGTTTGGAAGAGGCAGTCCAACTCGCGATGAAAAATAATCCTGATTTGAAAACAGCACGTTTAGAAGTCGAGCGCTCCGATGCACGCGTTCTCGAAGCATGGGGAAATGCATTCCCCTCTATTAGCATTTCCAGCGGCTTTACACATGTTTTGAAGAAGCCCGTGTTTTTCTTACCAGATTTTTCTGATCTTGAAAGTGGCAGAATAGTTCCTATCCGAATCGGTTCCGATTTTGCATTAGACGCATCACTAAATGCACAACAAATCCTCTTCAATGGAGCCGTAATAGTGGGAGTCGGTGCGGCTAAGGTTTACTCAAAACTGTCAAGAGATCTTTTATCTGCTAAAGAGCTTGAGACGGTTACAAAGGCTCGGAAAGCTTATTATACTGCACTTCTCGTCCACGAAGTTGCCATGATGATGCAGTCGAGCTTGCGAAACGCCGAAGAGAATTTAAAAAATGTGCTTCTTCTGCGTAAGCAAGGGATCGTTTCTGAATATGATGAGCTTAGAGCTTCGGTTCAAGTCGAAAATCTTAAACCCAGCGTTATTCAAAGCGAGAACAATTACGAATTAGCTCTTGACGCTCTCCGTAATGCGATCGGTGTTGATAGGGAAGAAAATTTTATCATCTCTGATTCCTTAGTATTTGAGCCACTCGATGACTCTCTAATAGCTCATGCTGAAGAACATGTAATTGATGCCAATCCTAATTTGACAGCGGTTAAACGTCAAATCGAATTGAATAATGCAGCGGTGTGGGCTGAAAGATCTAATTATTTACCAACGATTGCTGCATTCGGACAGTATCGATACCAGGCGGCTAAAAACGAGTTTAAATTTTCCACCAACGATCTTATCAGCAGTTCTCAGATTGGACTTTCTGTGTCATTAAATATCTTTCAAGGATTACAAACACGTGCCCGTGTTGAACAAGCACAAGTTGAACAACTAAAAAGTGAGGAACAGAAGATAAGTCTTGAGCGGACATTAAAGACAGGTGTTCATTCTATCATCGGTAATCTCAGGCAGGCGCGCAAGCGTGTTGAAGCACAGGAAAAAACAATTGAGACAGCCCAGCGTGGGTATAAAATTGTGACCACCCGGTATCTCGCAAACGCAGCTACCCAGCTTGAGGTTAACGATGCTGAATTAGCTCTGACTCAGGCGAAGGTGAATCGTATCCAGGCAATTTATGATTATCTTGTCGCATCGGCAGATTTAGATCAGCTTGCAGGTCGATTGCCAAGCTATGCTGTAGAAGCCAACGATAATAAATACTAAAGTAAAGGAATATATCAATGAAAAAGATTTTTCAAATATTAATTATAGTTATTTATCTCGTTTCTATGTTAGGAATATTATCCTGTAGGAAGTCGGAAGGGGGAAAAAGCGGAGAAAATATTCAGCCCGTTAACGTTCGCATAGAAAATTTAAAACTATCGAGATTAGTAGA
>JACQYX010000246.1 GCA_016207985.1 Ignavibacteriales bacterium
ATTTAAAACTTAGATTCCGACGAATGAGCATCCATACTGCGATAGGGACATAGAAAAAGAATGGATGGGCAATAAGTAATAATCCACCGGCAATCATCATATAGAGATCTTTGCAATGAGTAAATCCACCTGCCCAATACATACCGATAAGGTTAAAAATGAAAAATGTTAAATACGAGTATCGAAATACACGTCCGTAGCTGGTTATGGTTTCGAATAATATAAAAAGAGATACGAATGCAAAGATTGACGTTATACCTGTCGTGACGGGAGGATAGGCAAATCCCAACATTACTCCGGAAATAGAAGCGAGAAGTATTCGAAAAGTTTTTTCTTTCATCAAGTTTTTAAAGAAAACGGTGGAAAAGCTTTAATGAAATATTTCCAGAGTATAATAATGATCGTAGCACAGAATACACCGAACAAACCTCCACCCATCACATCAGAAGGAAAATGAACCCCGACACTAATTCGTGAAAATCCCATTAAACATGCGTAAGAGAATACCAACCACCTGACTTTTGGATAAAAATATGACATCAATGTTGCAAACGCAAAATTATGCGATGCATGTGATGAAGGGAATGAAAAACCGGCGCCACAGGGAACGAGTAAATGAATATTTTCCAGAACAGGGAATCCGTCAATAAGATGACACGGACGGGGACGTTCGATAAGAAATTTTATTACATTGCTGCTTATTTGATCGCTTATGATAATAAGCGGTACGAGCAGAATAACTACTGTTCTACCTTTTTTACCGCCTTTCCATGTTAATAGTATTAACAGTATACCAGCAACCGCTAAACCGATCCATGATTGATTCCAATCGGTAAGAGGCGGCATGATTACATCGAAAATAGGATTTGCAAGTGTTCCGTTGCAAAAATAAAATAATGCTTTGTCTATAGAGTACAAAAAGTCGATCATAAGCTAGCTCGCCTTTTTTTGTAGATATAACGAGCCAGCATCAACAACACGGCGATAATAAATAGAACGGTCACAACCAAACTATATGATTTTAAATAATCGCCGACTTGGTTCCAATGATTTCCAAGAGAATAACCCGCATAAACGAGAAGTGCATACCATAGCATTGAACTAATGAAAGATAGGATTGCGGTTTTTTTAAAATCCAATTCTGAGACACCGGCAAAGAATGAAACAACAGCTCTTGTTCCCGAAAGAAATCTATTTATCGCGATTAGCCAAAAACCCCATTTAGCGAACCAGTGTTCAAGTCTATGTAAATCATCAAGACGAATAAATTTGATTTTCCCAGCCTCAAGAATTTTCCGACCAAACCATTTCCCTATCCAAAACATCGTTATGAAACCTAATGTCCCACCGGCTGTACCATCGATGCAACTGCATATGCTGCGGCACCATCACCTAATCCGATAAAGCCAAGTTCTTCATTGGTTGTTGCTTTAACGGAAACCTGATTGAAGTGAAGACCAAGAGCATGCGCAATATTTTCTCTCATTCGTCTGATATAGGAACTTATTTTGGGTTGTTGTAGAATAATTGTTGAATCAACATTTATTATTTCATAATTATTCGAACGAATCAAGCCACCAACATGCCGTAAGAGAATCAAACTCGAAATATCCTTAAATCTCGGATCGGTATCGGGAAAATGCTTCCCGATATCTCCAAGAGCGGCAGCACCCAACAGCGCATCAGCCATAGCATGACAAACAACATCAGCATCAGAATGACCGACTAAACCCTTAATGTATGGAATCTCGACACCACCCAATATTAATTTCCGGTTGGTGATTAATCTATGCACATCGTATCCGAAACCAAAACGTATCTCCATAAGTTATCGTATCTCGAAATATTTAAAATGTTGATCCAATTGTTTCCATTCTATTTTTATATCCGTAACCTTCGCAGCACGAGGTCCTACTTTTACCTCTTCGATAAATTCTTCGATTAGTGAACGCTCTCCTTCTACTTCAATATCAACATTACCATTATAAAGATTTCTAACAAAACCATTTAATCCTAATCTAATCGCTCGATTATAGACAAAATAGCGAAATCCTACGCCTTGAACCAATCCACGAACAATTATATATGCTCCAAGTTCCATTATAATAAGTTTTCATGAAAAAATACGAGGAAATTGGATGAAAGTCAAACAGAATCCCAAAATTACCAACTACGAGATTATTAAAACATACATCATGAATTTCCAATATACACAATAATGCTCAATTTGCTGTGTCACCGTTTAAGAGACAAATTTATCGGCTTAGCACTTGACATTTAGACAAATTTGTCGTACCATATAATAAAAATTCTAAATGCTATATACTAAATGCTAAACAAACTCACACATACTACCGAGATTCAACCGCTTGCTGAGTTCAGCATTGTTGCTCGGCAATTTCAGACACAACCGGCTAAGCTTCACTTACTACACGGGCATTCGGGCATCTTCACCGCAGGTCTTATCATCGGCAGTGCGGCACAACAGCCAATTGCAGTCATCGATGGTGCGATACGCTTCAACAGCTACACACTCTCGAAAGTTGCGGCGTATCTCAAGATTCCGGCAAAAACTTTGCTGCATCGAACGTATGTTACTCGCTCGTTCACGGCATTCCAAACCGAAGCGGCAATCACAACAAAGCTTCCACACTTCCTTGCAACTCATCCGTGTAAGATTGTGGTCATCTTAGGGCTGCTCGATACATATTACGATGAACAGGTGAAACCGAATGAGTGTCGGCAAAGTCTGCAACGCATTCTACGAACGCTCCGAGAGCTGGCTAAGCAAAACATCCATGTCCTCATTGCTGATGTGGAAGTCGCTGAGCCGCCAAAAGGGAAAGAAAATCTTTTTCAACTTGTCAGAAACGCGGTGGATATTGTAACGATTTTAGAACCACGCTATGACGGCTTTCATTTTATCAACTATTCTAACCGTTCCGAAGGAGCTTCACTTCAGAGAGCAACTGTTGTTCAGGTAAACTCCTTCACAACAAAAGATAAAGAAAGGAGAAAACAATTATGGGACGAAACAACGATACATTCACGCTCATCATCGATAAAAACAGAGATGCATGGAGCAAATTTCGCAGAGGACTAAGAAAGGAAGAT
>JACQYX010000247.1 GCA_016207985.1 Ignavibacteriales bacterium
AGGAACATATTAAGTTTTGCCAAGGATGAAATCTGCATCGAAAGCCGGACCAATTAGTTTGGCGGGCTGATATCCTCCGATGATCGAAAATATCGATGTACCGTGCGCATCCTGATTATCACTGTCACCGGCTTGATTTGATGTTACATCATCGTTAAATATGAAATCGTGCTCAGTGATAACGTGCCGCGATTGAATTGCTTCGTGTGCCCGCCATCGAAAACCTGAATCTAACATGCCAACGAGTACATCTTTGCCTGTAATTCCTGCGGTATGAAGTGGAAGAACATTTATCATTTGCACCTGACTTAGAGAGGGTCCATAGTCAAAGGTCAACTGGGTAAGAGAAAATCTGTCCGAAGGCTCATGAGATGTTTTTCGTAGATTCCCTCTAAGTATTTTTACAGCATTATCTTGTTTAACGAGCGGTAATTGTTCTACTTCTGCGACCAATTCGGAGGTCATTAAAATACTTGCAGCGTTCATCCACCGACTTTGCTGAATAAGTACCCCTCCCATTTGTTGAATCTGTTCTAAGTAGGGAGTGTACAAAGGCAAATCAGCAATGTCTATCAAATTATTTTCAGACAGAACCTTCGCTCTTCGTTTGAGAGCTCGGGGGTGTAACAATGCTTGTGCATCTTGATATTCTTCTTCTTCTTTAAAGAGAGAGCCACTTCGGGGAATTGATGAACCTTTATTGGTAAAATAAATCCACTGTTTCGATTGTACTTGCGGGCTGGCTGGCAGGACGCAGATGTTCAGGGAAAAAATAAAACCAATAACAATATTTCGGGATGCCCGTTGAGGCATACATTTACCGAGATTGCTACAATGACTGGAGAAGTTTTTCAACTATTTGAATCGCGCTTACATTATCTGCTTCAGCATTGAAGTTTAGAACAATTCGATGACGAAGAACAGGTCCAACAGCTTTTCGCACATCCTCAATATCCGGAGAATGTCTGCCATCGAGTATCGCTCTAGTTTTTGCTGCAAGAATAAGATATTGCGAAGCACGAGGACCAGCTCCCCAGCTTAACCAATCTTTAATAAACTGGGGGGCTCCCGGAGTTTTAGGACGTGTGCGAGTTACCAAATTTACAGCAAACGTAATAACATTATCAGCGACCGGGACACGCCGCACTAAATCTTGATAAAATAAAATTTCCTCTTTCCCTAAGATGTGCACTAACGAGGGTATATACATGCTTGTCGTCGTTTTTACGATCTCTAATTCTTCTTTCCCTGAAGGATAATCGAGCCAGAGATTGAACATGAATCGATCGAGTTGTGCTTCAGGAAGAGGATATGTTCCTTCTTGCTCAATCGGATTTTGTGTGGCAAGAACGAAGAAAGGTTCTTCAAGAATATATTTTTGTCCGGCAGCAGTTACATGATGTTCCTGCATCGCTTCAAGAAGTGCTGCCTGGGTTTTTGGTGGAGTACGATTGATTTCATCCGCAAGCAGTATATTCGCAAAGACCGGTCCTTTAACAAACCTGAATGATTTAGTACCTTTGGCACGGTCATCTTCGATGATTTCAGTTCCTGTGATGTCGCTCGGCATGAGATCGGGGGTGAATTGAATGCGGCTGAACTTCAAGTCCATAACTTCAGCGAGTGTCTTGATCAGAAGTGTTTTCGCTAAGCCAGGCACACCTACAAGCAAACAATGACCGCGGGCAAGTAGAGAGACTAACAGCTGCTCAATAATCTCCTCCTGACCAATTATCACCTTTGCAATCTCTTTCTTTGTTGCTTCAAAGCTTTCCTTGAGAGATTGTACAGCTTCAATGTCGTTCAGTTTTTGAATCGGTTTATTCAATTTTTTATCCTTTTTATAACCTTGCATCCCAATATATTTCCGAACGGAGCTGCCCGATCCAATTTTGATATTCCGTATTTCGTTTATAAGATAAGGCAAGCTGTTCGAGGCGGGTCCAATCATCCGTCAAGCTCATCGCGTGTTCAGGGATACGTTTCTTCAATAATATAATTTGGTATCCGCGTGATTTCTCCGCTACAAACTCCACCGGCTCGCTGATCTCGCCTTCTTCTATATCTTTAATAGCTTCGAGCAAAGATTTATCGAACTGCGTTACGGGTAAACGTCCGATGTAGCCTCCTAATGATGCAGACTCCTTATCATCAGAATGACGCTTTGCAATGTCAGAGAAGATCGCACCTTGTTTAACGCTGTCTTTCAATTCTTTTAAAAACGCAATTGTTGAATCTGCCTCAGAGGCGTCCCGTTTAAATTTGAATAAAATATGACGGGGATGAACTTGCTCGCCCCTTCGTTCAATCAATTGTATAATATGAAAACCGATAGGTGTTTCAATAACATCCGAAAATTGGTCGAGTTGAAGTGAGAAAACAGCTTCTTCAAATTCGGCGAAGAATTCTCCCCGACGGACAAAGCCAAGATCACCTCCGGCAGATTTTGTTCCCAGATCGTCGGAATATCGACTCGCGAAATCGGCAAAATCCCCTCCAGCTCGTAGAGTATCTAATATTTTATCCGCTTGTTGCTTCATAGAGTTTTTGGTCGATTCACTGACTTTCGGTACCTTGAAAATATGATACAGCTCTACTTCCTCGGGGACCCAAGGCAAACTATCTTTGTATTGTTCATAAAATTCTTCAACTTCACGGCGCGATATGGTAATGTTTAATTTTTTCATTTCCCAAAGTTTGGCAGTCATTATCTGTTTTCTCATCCCATCGCGGTACTCTCGTTTTAATCGCGCTATTGGCATTCCAAATGCTTCTTCAACTCGTTTCTCCGAGCCCAGTTGTTGTATCCGTTGAGCAATTTGTGCATCAAGCTCGTTATTCACTTCATCATCTGTAACTGTGATATTCGTATCTTCAAGCGCTTTCGAAAGAATAAGCTTTTCATTTATCAGCGCATCGAGAACTTGTTCTTTCAAGCCCGGTGTGTTTGCGTCAACCCGGTTTGTGAACGTGTAAAGCTCAATTTGAGCATTAAGATCTGAAAGTAGGATCGGCTCTTTCCCCACAACTGCGACGATGCGGTCAGCGACTTCCGGCTGAGCTATGGTCAGAGATGTAAAAAGAAAATTAAATAACAAAAAGATTTTAATGCTGAACTTATTCATGTTGTGTTGTTTGGAAAGTATCGTATAATGATATTTGTGACAAAAATATTTCAACTTTGTATCTGTTGCGTAAATCGTTCAGAAGCTTCGTATAATGCTGACGCCGATTTTCAATTATAATCCGTTGTCTCACTTCGTCTCGGACAATTTCATACTCGGGAACATCCCCTTTCTTTTTACGCGAAAGAACCTGTAAAATGCTGTATCCGAAAGCTGTTTTGACTGGAAAAGATATTTCGTTAATTCCAAGGGTGAATGCTACTTTCCACAATTCTTGCGGACTGAGTGTTCGTTGCGAATAAAATTTGCCGGTTGTGTATCCAATCAAGCTCGATGCAGCAATTGAATCATTCTTGATGTCGGCGAGGACTTCCTGCCATATTGCACCTCGCGATACTTGAGACGCAAACCAAGCGGCTCGGTCTCGATTGTTGAACGTTGCGATACTGAGTTTTATCAGGTCCTCGCGAATGAGAAATTCCGCCCGGTTTTGCTCAAAATAATTCAAAGTGGCGCTTTCGTCTATCTCGGTGTAATCTAAAAATACCTGCTGGTCGATGAATTGTTGAACGGTGACTTGTTTTTGTAGCTCGGACATCCGTGCTTTGAATTGCTGTGTATTATCAATTCCTTTCCTTCGAGCTTCCTGGTAGAGAAGTTCCTCGTTAATCCAATTCATTACATATTTTTGCAACTCTTCCTTGTTGTATACCTGAGACGATGCAAGGGAGCTTTTTGCTTCTTCTAACGTTAATTCAGCATCACCAATTTTGGCAATCACTGTACTAGGTTTTTGCTCTTGGCATCCCAAATTGAATACGACAAGAAGGTTAATTAATGCCCATATGATTTTCATTTTTCCGCGGGTGGTGATGTGAACGCTTTTAGTAATACTTCTTTGTTTTGCTTCACTGGATGCCGCTGTTTAACACGATCAAGCCAGTGTTTTTCTAAATTTTTAGATGAAGCTTCCTGATATGCATTAGAAACTTCAGCCCCCGCCTCTTCGTATGTTTTTTGCCTTGCCGATTCTTTGGTGTTCAGTTTAATAATCGCATATGTTCCATCCTCAGTTGTAATAGGTTCCGAAATTTCATCGACCGCCATCGTTGCCGCTCGTTTCGTAAGCTCATCGGTTTCTACCGGTTGCAAACCCCTCGATCCATCGCTCAATTTAGGCGGCGGCATTTCCCTATACCTATTCACCATATCAGAAAAATCACTTCCCTTCTTCAAAGAATCGTAAACCATGAATGCAAGTGTATCTGTATCTAATACCAATGCGGTAATATTAACACGATCTGGAAAAACAAATTTACTTGCATTTTGTTCATAATAATTCCGTAATGCAGTATCCGAAACCGTGGTTTTATTCCACACCTCTAACTGTTCAGCTTTATAGAGAACGATACCATCCGTGTATTCTTTCATCAGATTTGCGAATTCTGGATATCGCTGTTCCAATCCTATCGACTTCGTCTCGAGGAGTAATCCATCTGCAATCCGATTTATACGTGTTCTCAATTCAGGCGCGCGGAGAAGTGTATTCTGATACTCGGGGCGTTTTTCCAACACTATGATAACAGTGTCTAGAAGAATCTGATGTCCATTGATGACCATCAATGGTTTCATTTTTATCTCGCTCGGCACGGTCCCAGCCCATGCGCTGTCGTCTGTTGTTTTTGATGAATCGAGGGACGAAATAAACTTTTCAAATATCTCCTCGTTGAATTGATATTGATAATCTTTCTTCAGCTTTGCAAGATACGAACTATAATCTTCATTATACCGCTGTTGCTGGTAAATTTTCTTTAGATCTTCGCTGAGGATAGCATGGGGCGGAACTGGTTTTGCACTATCGCAAGAGATTAAATGATAACCGAACGGTGTGCGAATTATTGGAGAAATTTCTCCTGCTTTCAGTTTAAATGCTGCTTCATCAAATGGCTGAACGAAGCGTCGGCGGTCGAACCAGCCGAGGTCGCCGCCCTGGGGAGCGCTGCCTGCATCTTCAGACAATTTAACAGCAAGTTTATGGAAATCCCATCCTTTTTTCAAGCTATCTTGAAGACTTTGGATTCTGATGCGTGCAGCAGCAGTATCAGCCGAATCGGAAGCAGATTTTTGAAATCGTGTCATGATGTGACTTACCCGAATTGATCCACGCACAGGCTGCCGATCTAAAATTCTAATTATGTGATACCCAAATGTTGAACGAACCGGTGTTTGGGAAATCTCTCCTTTTTTCATTCCATACGCTGCATTCTCAAAAGGTGTGACCATTTGTCCACCCGTAAAATAATAAATATCACCTGCATTAAATTTAGCTGATGGATCATCGGAGTTCTGAATCGCAAGCGAATCAAAATTCTCACCCACTTTTGCTCTACGAATTAAATCCATCGCTTTGTTGTATGTCTTCAATGTTTCTTCGGGCATTGCTTCGGGAGTTACTTTAAGCAGGATGTGTTGTGCCCGGATTTCTTCCTTGCGACGGTCATATAACTTCTTTACGCCGGGGATTGTGATCTCTCTGTCGGTCATAAAAGAGGTGGCAAGACTTACGCGGTACTCTCGTAATTCACTCACTATGTCGGTATCGTTGATTAAATTCCGATCATATGCATCTTGAAGCTTCAACTTATAATTTGTTAGAAGATCTAAAAAACGCTCTCGTTCCTCTAATGAGCTCTTCTGACCCATTTCCCACCCTCCGCTATTACGTGTATAGAAGTTCTCATATTCTGCCAATGTCACTTTCTGTTGTCCTACTTCCAGCACAATAATTTCGCTGGACTTTGGTGAACAACCGAAAAACAGTATTGCGCAGGTTAATAGTACGACAGCAACCTTCTGGAAAATTTCCATGTCTATTCTTCCTTTCATTTGCAAGTATTAAGGATGGATTCTGAGGTTTTTGAAGATAAAGTATAATCAAATTTTTGGAAATAATCAAAAAATGAAGTAAGGACATCAATATTCATCAAATTCTTGTTTCACAAGCCTATTTTATCTATATTTTTTATGAAAATACAATAATGAAAGACCGTTATTGAGAAAATTTCTTCAGTTTGTAAAATTCGAGCATACATTATTTACACTTCCATTGATATATAGTGGAGTTGTTTTAGGATCGCACAGTGCCCCTTCTGTTACATTGCTGATTTTAGTTTTCATCGCAGCCGTAGGTGCAAGAACGATAGCTTTCGCTCTCAACAGAATTATTGACAAAGAAATAGATTTTCGAAATCCGCGAACTGCTGATCGTGAATTGCCAAGCGGCAGAATGAATATGAGAGAAGCATCTATTGTATTTATCTCCGGATGCATTACATATTTTGGCGCGGCGATACTAATATCAAAATTTTGTTTTTTACTTTCGCCGATACCGCTGATGGTCTTCGTTACGTATCCATACATGAAGCGATTTACTGTACTTGCTCATTTCGGTGTAGGACTCGGGATGGCAATGGCACCGCTTGGCGGCTGGTTTGCAGTTTCGCCATCGTTCGAAAATATGCTTCCGGCAATTTTACTTTCCTTTTTTACCATTATGTGGGGTGCTGGCTTCGATATTATCTATGCCACGCTCGATGAAGAGTTTGATAAGAAAGAAAATCTCTATTCGTTCGTTTCAAGATTCGGCAAAAGCAAAGCACTAAGGTATTCTACAATATTTCATCTAATTGGATTCATTGGTCTTGCTTATCTTTTCGTAGTGTCAATACAAACCTTCTATGCTCTCCCATTCCTATTGCTAACAGGTGTACTTTTATGGATCGAACATGTAAAAGCAATGAATGTTGATCTAGCATTCTTTAAAATTAATGCTGTACTTGGTTTCGTTGTGTTTGCAATGATAATGACTGGAGCAATGCTGAGATGAAAATTATCGTCGGTATTACCGGCTCTTCCGGTGCTGTATATGCAGTCGATTTTCTAAAAAAATGTACTACAGATAAATTTCTCATCGTAAGTAAATGGGGAAAGGTTCTTCTAAAAGATGAAATGAATCTTGCTGATAAAGATTTGCATTTTTACGTCAAAAAACAATTTTCTGACGATGATCTTACAGCCCCAACGGCATCCGGCTCGAATAAATTTGATGCGATGGTGATAATTCCTTGCTCGACATCGACAATCGGAAAGATTGCCTCAGGTATCGGAGATACACTAATAACTCGAACAGCTCAAGTCGCTCTGAAAGAACGATATAAACTTGTACTTTGCGTTCGCGAAACTCCTCTTTCAACAATTACACTTGAACAGTGTACCAAGCTTTCACAGGCAGGTGTAATCATAATGCCAATCTCACCGCCGATGTATTGTCTTCCCAAATCAGTCGATGAATATGTGAATGCTTTCGTAAATAGATTGCTTGAAGTGTTGGAGCTGAAAGAGAGAAGGGGGTGGAGGGTGGAAGAATTGGATTGATGTCCACCAGAGGCGGATCCCAGCCCGACAGATGGCTGGCGGGCGCCTTTGGCGGAGAGTAATGGATTAATGGAGTTAATAATTTATGACTGGAAAAACTTTTTTCAATAAAATAGCGAATGGAAAACAGGATATACTAAACGAGTTTGTCAATCACCTAAAGCAGCAACGAGCTCACTTCTGTGTAATTGGAGGACTCGCGGTAAATGCCTACGCCGAGCCAGTTGTTAGTCTCGACATTGATATAGTAATAGCTGTAGACAGTATTGAAAATATTATCAAGAAGCTACCAAAAAGTTATAAGGTGAA
>JACQYX010000248.1 GCA_016207985.1 Ignavibacteriales bacterium
ACCAATGTCCTTTTCCTTAAGTCCCAATTCATTCATCTTAAGATGTTTAGCTTCACGGGCAGCTATCTCCATCGGGGATTCGATTGGTATCAGATTATCAAGAAGATTAGGATATTTAACTTGAATCAGTCGCACAATCGATGGGCAAAATGGTGCTATAAGCGGACGTGGATTTTTATTCGTATCAAGATATTCCTGGATAGCGATGCTGACAGATTCTGATGCACATGCTACATCATAAGAGTCATCGAAGCCAATTTTCTTTAGACTTTCTAAAAGAATGGTCGGTGGAACATCTTTGCCGAATTGGGAATAAAAAACAGGAGAAGGAAGGGCGATAGTATATTTGAATTTTGAAAAATCGCTGAATGAGTTTGTCATCGGGACAATAGCGTGATTCGGGCATACACGAACACACTCACCGCAATCGATGCAGCGGTCGTTCAATAATGATGCTTTTCCATCGCGCACTCGAATTGCTTGTGTGGGACATACACGCATACATGTCATGTGACCGTCACACTTCTCTAAATCAATCCGTATTGATCGAAAATCATTCCGCATGTTTAGTTTATATTGATTTTAATTTCAAGTTTTGTCCCTTTACCAACAATTGATTCGACTTTCATGGAATCAGAGTTTTTCTTAATGTTCGGAAGACCCATGCCCGCCCCGAAACCCATCTCTCGCATTTCTGGTGTCGCTGTTGAAAATCCTTCTTGCATGGCTAAATGAACGTCGGGAATTCCGGGTCCTTCATCATCAACTGTTATATGAATTTGTTCTGGTGTTATTTCGAAAATCATAATTGCTTGTTTAGCATACATCACAACATTCATTTCAGCCTCATAGGCAGCGATTGCCACGCGGCGTATTGTCGTCGAGTTTATTCCCAGCTGCTTTAGAATAGTTTTAATTTCCGTTGAAGCCTTACCGGCATTGTACATATCGCTGCCATGGATTTTAAATGATTGTGAAAAAGCTTTATTCATTCATCGCCTTGTGCGGAACATTTGACATCGTTGGAACGAGTCCTTTTTGGTAAAGAATTCCACACGCCTCATACATCGAGTATTGAGTCCCTAAAAGTGGAATCTTCTTTTCTTTTGCGAGATCGATAACCTTTTTATCCGGTTTCTTTCCACGAACAAAAACAATGGCTTTTATCTCTGCGATATATGCTGTTTGAATTGTCTGGTTGGTCACAAGTCCTGTCAGAAGAAGAGCGCCGGCTTGTGAGAATGCCAGTACATCGCTCATTAAATCTGAAGCGCATCCAAACTCAACCTTATATTGAAGCTGCTGTTCGTCACTGAAGACTTCGCACGATAGTGCTTCCGCAACCTCTAACAGTTTCATCATCGCATTAATCCTGTGGTTTTGTCGAAGCCTGGTTGACTAAATGGTCATGGAGGTAAATTGCTCGACCTGAGGGAATTCGCGTCGCCGGGCAATTACTCCAGCACTGTCCACAACCTGTGCATTTATCAACATCAACGTAGCGTGCTTTCTTCCGAATTTTTATTTTGAAATTTCCCATGTAACCGCTTACGCTATCAACTTCAGAATAAGTCAACATTGTTATATCTTTTCGGTGACCGACTGAAACCATCTTTGGTGTTAAAATACACGCAGCACAATCAAGTGTTGGGAACGTCTTGTCAAATTGTCCCATTCTTCCACCGATAGTCGGTTCTTTTTCTACGAGGTAAACATGGTGACCTGCATTGGCAATCTCCAGTGCGGCTTGGATACCGGCGATTCCACCACCTACGATTAGCGTATTTTTGTTCATGGGGGAATACGTTATTTCGAGCGGTTGATGCAGTGCAACACGTTTCACAGCGGCGTTCACCAATGCGGTCGCTTTTTGTGTCGCTTCATTAACATCGTCATGTATCCAAGAACAATGCTCGCGGATATTGGCTATCTGCACCAGATACCTGTTTAAACCAGCCGACTCCGCAGCTAACCTAAATGTAAGCTCGTGCATGAGTGGCGAACATGCAGCGACAACTACACGATTAACTCCAAGGTTCTTTATATCCTGCTTGATTAAATCCTGCCCGGGATCTGAACACATGAATTTATAATCGCGTGCGATGACCACATTCGGCTGCTTGGCGATGAAGTCGCGTACGGCTGCAACATTTACAGTTGCCGCAATGTTTACGCCGCAGTGGCAAATGTACATTCCGATTTTTACTTGTCCATTTTTTTCTTCCATTTTAATTTTCTCCTAATGATTCTGCTAAAAGTTCTACAATATCTCGAACTATCATTTTATTTTCGTAACCCATAACTTTCAGTGCATCTTCGAACCGTGAGATTTCATAAGGGCAAGAGACAACAAGAACATCAGCCCCCGTTGCTACTGCCTCTTTGATTCGTTTTTCTGAAAGTCGTTCCATATTTTTTGCTTTATAATAAGTATCAAGCCACATCCCGCCTCCACCGCCGCCGCAGCACTGAGATGTGATTTTGTTATGATACATTTCTGTAATCTTAATCCCAGGAATTGCTCGAAGGAGATCACGTGGATCGTCGTAGATTCCATTGTGCCGACCAAGGCAACATGAATCGTGATAAGTGGCAACGTAATTTAATTTCTTTGTCAATTTTGGTTTTAACTCATTCAATTTTTTTGCAAAGAACGTTGTTGTATGATCTAATGGATAGTTAAAACCGTGACAGGGATATAAATATTTGAATGCATCATAAGCATGAGCGCCTCCTGTTACGATTTGGTTGAATTTATACTTTCGGAATAAATTCATGTTTCGCTGCCGCAATGTATCGAATAATCCTGTTTCACCTACCAACCGTGCACATTCTCCTGCACAATATTCATCATTTCCAAGGATAGCGAAGTCAACACCGAGAGCGTGAAATAACTTTGCAACCGCCCGACTATTATCCTGACCCCGTGGATGGAACGATGTGTAACACTCAACGAACCACAGAACATCAGTTGGCTTTGGATCGGTGGGAAGAATCCGAACCGGTACACCTGCGGTTTTAACCCAATCGGCTCGCTTCCTCGGTGAGATTCCTTGAGGATTCCCATATCGCAGCGTGTTCTGCAGTGCCGTCTGTAATTCGGCTGGAACATCAGAGAGTTTTACAAACATCTCTTCTTTCATTAATGGAAGAAGAACTTCAGTTAGAGCAATCCCTCTCGGGCACTGTGCCATACATGAATAACATGCAACACAATTAAGTAAACTCTCCGATTTAAATACTTCTTCAAGTTCTCCAAGGCGGAGCAATGCGATGATACGCCTGGGAGGATAATCCATATAATCACCATAGGGACATGTACCTGCACACGTTCCACATTGTATGCAAGTTAATACAAGTCTGCCCTCTGGAGTTTTAGTTAAATTCTCCAAAGTGATATCACAAATATTAGTAATGCGTTCTTTTGTGAGTGGCATTATTTCAATCCTTTTTTATTTTAATCAATTGCTTCATAGACAAGATCCGATATATCTTTAATACCAATCTTTCCTTCATTTCCTGTAGTCTTGAGTGCATCCTGGAACATTACGATATCTTTAGGACAAGCTACGACAAGTGCTTGAACTCCGGCTAACGACACAGCTTCTCGTACCCGACTCTCGGATGGGCGTTCTTTGATACCCGGTTCATCTTCCATCCATATTCTACCGCCGCCTGCACCACAGCAGTAACTTTTCGCTCGGTTCCTTGGCATCTCTACTAACTTTGTTCCAATTGCATTCAAAACTCTTCTTGGTGCATCATAGATACCATTGTATCTGCCTAAGTAACAGGGATCATGATATGTAATTGAATAATTTAATTTCTTATTAAGCTTTAATTCTCCATCGCGAATTAATTTATCATATAGCTCGGTATAATGCATGATACGAAAACCAACATTGGTTTCTCCATTTAAAATATATTCATTCTTCAGCGTATTATATGTATGTGGATCGGTAGTAATGATGTTTTTAAATTTTGATTGCTTAATCGCCTGTAGATTTTTTTCTTTGAGGATGTCGAATAAACCCTCTTCACCAACGCGGCGAATATCGTTTCCTGAATTTCTTTCTCCTTCATAAAGAATTCCATAATTCAATCCTGCCTTCTGGAATACTTTAGCCGTTCTTCTTGTGATATCCTGAATTCGAGAATCGTATGAAGCATAATCGCCGACAAACCAGAGGTACTCCACGGCTTCTTTTCGAGCATCTTTAATTTTAAAATCTAATCCTTGCGTCCATTTAGCACGCATGCGATCAGATTGACCCATAGAATTTCCATACCTCCCCATCTTTGTGAGAACATCCTGCAAT
>JACQYX010000268.1 GCA_016207985.1 Ignavibacteriales bacterium
GTCAAACCCCTTGCAAGTATTATTGCATACGCTTCAGCAGCGAAAAAACCGGAATGGTTTACAACAGCACCCGCAGATGCGATAGAGAAGGTTCTTCGAAGAGCCAAGATATCGAAAGATCAAATCGATCTTTTTGAAATTAACGAGGCTTTTGCAGTCGTTACACTCGTCGTCAATCAAATACTTGGATTGGATGTAAATAAAGTGAACGTTAATGGTGGTGCGGTTGCATTAGGACATCCAATTGGTGCAAGCGGAACAAGAATATTAGTTACACTGCTTCACGCGATGATACAGAGAAGCTCAAAACGAGGAATGACGGCTATCTGCATCGGAGGCGGCGAGGCAAGTGCGATGATTGTTGAACGTTAATTTAAAGGAGTAAATATGGAGATAAAAAATGTAACAGTCGTTGGTGCCGGTACGATGGGGAACGGTATTGCCCACGTATTCGCCCAATTCGGATTTGAGGTTACACTCAACGATATTAAACAAGAATTCATTGATCGTGCATTGAAAACAATCGGTGGAAATCTCGATCGCCAACTTAAAAAGGGAGTTATAAGCGAGGAAGTAAAACAAAATACACTTGTTCACATCAAAACATCAATATCACTTGAGCAAGCATGCAAGAACGCTGATGTAGTCGTCGAAGCAGCGACAGAAGATCGGGCGATTAAAAGTCAAATCTTTAAGATACTTGATTCAGCCGCACCGCAAAATACCATATTTGCATCTAACACATCTTCAATCTCAATCACTGAGATTGCTGCAATAACAAAACGTCCCGGGAAAGTCATCGGTATGCACTTCATGAATCCGGTGCCGATGATGAAACTTGTGGAAGTTATTCGGGGATTGGCAACCACACAAGAAACTTTAGATATGATTGTCGAGTTGGCAAAGAAATTGGATAAAGTACCTGTTGAAGTCAACGATTATCCGGGGTTTATTTCAAATCGAGTTCTTCTACCGATGATTAATGAAGCGGTTTATTGTGTCATGGAGGGAGTCGCAACACCTGAGGCAATCGATACAGTTATGAAACTTGGCATGAACCATCCGATGGGTCCATTGACATTAGCCGATTTTATCGGACTTGATGTTTGTCTTTCGATAATGAATGTATTATACGACGGACTTGGTGATTCTAAGTATCGTCCATGTCCGTTATTAAAGAAGATGGTTGCCGCAGGTCATTTAGGGCGGAAGACTGGTAAAGGATTCTATAAATACGAAGGATAAAAACACATGAATTTCGATTATACAGAAACGCAATTAATGATTAAAGAGACAGCTCGAAAGTTTGCCGAGGATGAGTTAGCTCCAAGCGCAGCAGAACGTGATGAGAAAGAGGAATTTCCGTTCGAAGCTGTAAAAATATTAGGTGAGCTTGGATTCATGGGGATGATGGTACCAGAAACATATGGTGGTGCCGGACTCGATACGATTAGTTACGTACTTGCTATGGAAGAAATTTCTCGGGTAGATGCTTCATGCGGCGTAATTATGTCGGTCAATAATTCGCTCGTTTGTTATGGAATAAACGAATGGGGAACGGAAGAACAGAAACAGAAATATCTTACTCAATTAGCGGCTGGCAAATTGTTAGGTGCATTTGCCCTTTCTGAACCGGAAGCGGGGAGTGATGCTTCGAATCAGAAAACAACTGCAGACAAATCGGGGAACGAATACGTTCTAAACGGTACAAAGAATTTTATCACCAATGGTGCAAATGCGGATATTATTCTTGTCATGGCTGCGACTGATAAAACAAAAGGACCGCATGGAATAAGTACTTTTATCGTCGAGAAAAACACACCAGGATTTTCAATTGCGAAGAAAGAGAAAAAACTCGGTATCCGAAGCTCAGATACAGTATCTCTGGCATTCCAAGATTGTCGGGTTCCTGCATCAAATCGTATTGGTGATGAGGGTTTCGGTTTTAAATTTGCGATGAGGACACTCGATGGCGGGCGGATTGGCATCGCCGCACAAGCACTCGGCATTGCACAAGCATCATTAGATGCTTCGATTCAATACTCGAAGCAGCGGAAAGCCTTTGGGAAGAATATTGCGGAATTCCAGGCAATACAGTTTAAAATTGCAGACATGGCAACGAAAATCGAAGCAGCCCGATTAATTACCCTTAAATCAGCGGCATTAAAAGATACGAATAAACCTTTTGGATTTACATCAGCTATGGCAAAACTGTATGCATCAAAAGTTGCTGTTGACGCAGCATTGGAGGCAATACAAATCCATGGTGGCTATGGATATGTGAAAGAATATAATGTTGAGCGTTATCTTCGAGATGCAAAAATTACCGAAATTTATGAGGGTACATCGGAAGTCCAAAGAATCGTTATTTCACGCGGATTGCTCAAGGATTGAATGATCTCACTAAATTTTAAAGAAGAGTTTCTTTTTCAATGTTTTCTCATCAAATATAGCATTTTCAACCTTAATCAAGCAATCACAAAAAAACACTTGACAAGTATCATAAAATTTCTTAAAATAGTGTCAGCCCGTTACTATATGGCAAAATTAATTAAATAACAATTAACATTCTTGAGGGTATATGAAACGTTTATTATTAGTGTTTTTACTTTTCCTTCTTGCTTCTTCATTATCTTTTTCGCAGGATGGTAAAATGAAATTAGGTGTTGGGGGAGAAATATTACTTCCAAGCGGTGATTTTGGTGACATTGCCGGAACCGGTTTTGGCGGAACTGCCAACTTCCTATATTTGGTAAATGATCAAATAGCTATATCCGGGACTGCTGGTTATATTACCTGGGGTAGTAAATCCTTCGACATGGGACTAGGTGAATGGGAATATTCATATTCAGCTATTCCAATTCTTGCTGGTGGAAGATATTATTTTACAACAGGTGATGCTCGTGTCTACGGTAGTGCTGAATTGGGTCTGTATATGTTTAACTTCACAGTTACTACACCGTCATATGAGTTCCTTGGCTATACGGTTGAGGGTGGCGAAACGAGTGAGAGTGAAAGTGAATTCACATTCGCACCGGGTGTTGGTTATGAGATGAAAATCGGTGATAATATGAATCTGGATTTAACAGGTAAATACCTCATAATCTCGGATGCATATAATCTAAATCTTCGCGTAGGGATTAATTTCATACTCAACTAACCCTTTGTATCTTCTTGCTGTTTGAAAAAGGCGTTCCATTAAGAGCTCCTTTTTTTTATCTAAATTTCTGAGATTTTGCATGTTTCTAATATATGAGCACCATCCAGAAGTTGTTGGCGGAAATACCATCGATCTATTGAAAAATAAGGAGATAGCCGATTTAATTTAAACCAATAAAATAAAACTTGACAAATATGTTTTTTTTTTTTTTTTTTAGCCGACATTTTTTTGAAAAGAAA
>JACQYX010000269.1 GCA_016207985.1 Ignavibacteriales bacterium
GTGTTTAATAAACCACTAAGAACAGTGACTTTCCAAAATGATCTTGCCGATGATCATAGCCAAGGGCAGATTCGAGTGAATGGATCATGGGAGCAATCACCCTTTACTCATACGTATAAATGGCAGGATCAAGTAACTGTTGAAGCAACAAATAATAGGATCGAAAATATCCAGCAAAACAATTGGAGATTTAAAAATTGGAAGGATGGTCCAACATCATTCCAAAGAAATATTATTATAATGGAACAATCGACATATCAAGCTGATTTCAAAAAGGTCTTTAATATCACATTACGCAACGACTTTGAAGGTGGTGGAGGTGGAAAATTGATTTATGAAGGAGGCGAAGTAGCTAACGGATATACTGCAACAGATATTTTTGATGGTTATAAAAAGAATTTCAGTGCAATCACACCTCAAACAGATGGCGGTATCACGTGGAATTTCTATGCATGGGATGATGGAGTTACCAGTCTAGCGAGAAATGATGTCCCTGTTACTGCTACAAAGGAATATAAAGCGAGGTATAAAGGTTATTTAGTCTCCACCACCACCTCAGCCACCACACCGAGCAACCAGCGGAAACTCACAAATTGGAATTTCATGATGTACGAACCACGGATTGAAATGGTATATGAAAGTGGTGGATTAGTGTGGGGAACTTATTCTACAGATAACGGAGCTAATTGGGTGAATGAATATTCATTATCAACCTCATTTCCTCCAGAGGGTACAACATTTCGAAATCCAACAGTATTAGCTTTACCTGATTATATCACAATAGTACGCGCATTTGAAAGTGTAAAATTGGAAGTTAGTACAAATCAATATCATCATGAAATAATAACCGATTATCCAGCTTCCGGTTCAAATATCGTCGCGGCTTATTCAACAACACAGGATCAACCAGCCACACCAGTTTTAACATCATCAAGGTATTCAGATGGAGGAGATGAAGTTGCTTTATTTTATAATGATGGTCAAGGTATTAAATGGTGGAATTATCTCAGGGCTGGACTATATTCAGGTCAAGATAACGGTTCGGTAATACCCTCAACAACGAATTCTTTTAATCATGCTGTTGCGTCACGAATTGCTTTGTTTTGTGAAGGGCTATGTGAATTCTGTCAATATTGTGTTGTATGGGAAGAAGAAGGCTCACCCAAAGAATTAAAATATGCTCAGAGTAAATTGGGACTTTCAGGAGAAATTGAATGGGATGTTAACACAAAACAATTATTTTTGGGAATTCGGTTATTTATTTTGTTTCTGAAGGTCATAAATTCTATATTCAAATACTTTTTATGGATACTTTTACTATAATTATTATCGCTCTCGGCTTATCAATGGATGCCGTTGCCGTGGCAATTGGAATGGGCTTATCGATTGATACTCTAAGAATCCGACACGGTTTACTTATCGGTTTATTCTTCGGAATTTTTCAGGCAACAATGCCGATTATCGGTTGGGCTGCCGGTAGAAGTCTACATGAATATATCACGGGCGTTGATCATTGGATTGTTTTTGGTCTTTTAGTAATCATAGGTATAAAAATGATCTACGAATCGCTACAAACCAAAACTATCAATAATGAAATCAAAATATTAAACATGTATATGCTTTTCATGCTCTCAATCGCTACGAGTATCGATGCATTAGCAGTGGGAATAAGTTTCGCTCTGCTCAACGGCACGATCATCACTCCAATAATTATCATTGGTACGGTTACGTTCGTATTATCTTTTCTTGGTGTCGGGCTTGGAAAACATGCAGGTTCTTTACTGCCGAAGGGAATCGAAATTGCCGGGGGGGTTATCCTTATCGGTATTGGGACAAAGATATTGATTGAACATTTAGCTTGAGTAGGTGGCTGACGTCTTCCTGTGTGAGATGTCCGACATCTTTCTGGGAGGACATCTTTCAAGGAAACTTAATGGCTTTCGATTGTGTTATAATATATTCATAATTCTATGAAAGATATCGGACATCTTTCGATATATATACATTGATTTTAAAAACTGTTTTTTCTAATTTAGAATGGCTTTATTCTGGGGATTTCAGTGAATCTTGTCCCCCATTTCAATCATCATATATTATTAATTCAAGTCTCTTTATTTAAATATCTATAGTAAGGGTAACAATATGGCACTAAAAATCGGATCGAAAGCACCGGAATTTACGTTATTCGACACGGATCGAAAAGAAAGAGCGTTGAGTGAATTTTTAGGGAAGAAAACCGTACTCGCTTTTTACCCCGGTGCATTTACCGGCATCTGTACAAAAGAATTGTGTGCATTCCGTGATGCGATGGCGAACTTCAACAACATGAATGCGCAAGTAATCGGCATCAGTGTGGATGGACCGTTTGCGAACAAAGCATTCACAGAAAAGAACCAATTAACATTTCCTCTGCTCAGCGACTATACCGCCGATGTTAGTAAAAAATACGGTGGAGTGCATGAAGACTTCGCAGGTATGAAAGGATACACAGCAGCGAAGCGCGCAGTGTTTGTACTCGATAAAGGCGGATTAGTAAAGTATGCCTGGATTTCGGATAATCCTGGAATTGAGCCGCCGTACGATGAGATTAATAAATCATTGGCTTCGTTCTGATTGTCAATTGTTAACGACCAATGTTCAATTAACAATTAACTATTAACTATTAACCATTTACCATTTACCATTGACCATTGATTATTAATCAGGTCATGTGGATGAAGTACTAAAAGTTTTGTAATTAACTAACCTTAAACAAATGGAGAAAATATTGAACAAACACGATTAAGCATAGGTGATAAAGTACCTGATTTTAAAATTGAAACATTTGATCCGAGTGAAAACGACTTCGCAGAACTTTCGCTCTACGATATAATCAAAAAGAAAAAGTGGACAGTGTTATTCTTCTATCCTGCGGATTTCACGTTCGTATGTCCGACAGAATTAGCTGACCTCGCTGATGTTTACAAGCAACTGAAAGATCTCGGAGTCGAGGTCATCTCTATAAGCACAGATACGAAATTCACACACCTTGGCTGGATGCAATCTGAATTGCTTCTGAAGAAAGTGAAATATCAGATGGGTGCCGATCCGACGGGAAAAATATCTCGACTGTTTGGTGTCTACGATGAGCATAGCGGCTTGGCATTAAGAGGAACATTTATCATCAGTCCGCAGGGAATACTTGTAGGTTCAGAGATAAATTATTATAATGTGGGACGAAATGCCGATGAGCTTCTCCGCAAGATGAAAGCAAATGTGTATCTTGCTAAACACCCAAATGAGGCTTGCCCTGCAAAATGGGAAGAAGGTGAAAAAACGCTGAAGCCGGGTGCGAAACTCGTTGGCAAAGTTTATCAAGCGCTTAAGTAAATTATGATATTCCTGACAAGAAAAGAACATTTTTGTGCATCTCATGTTTTATCGAATCCGAAGTTTTCCGAAAAGGAGAACTTCGAGATTTACGGTAAATGCTCGTATCCGCATGGGCACGGACATAATTATGAAGTTGAAGTAACACTAGTCGGTGAGCCGGATAAAGATACGGGGATGATACTTGACTTAAAGAAGCTCTCTGAGATCATTGAGAGGGAGATCATCGAGAAGGTAGACCACAAACATCTAAACCTTGATGTCGACTTTCTCAAAGGTATAATCCCAACCGCAGAA
>JACQYX010000270.1 GCA_016207985.1 Ignavibacteriales bacterium
CATGGTGAAATGGTTGCAGTATCTGATGAAGAAATTTTGGAGGCTATGCGACTTACTGCTCGACTCGGCGGAGTATTCGGTGAGCCCGCAGGCGTTGCAGGAGTCGCAGGATTGAGGAAAGCTGTTCAACAAAACATCGTGAAGTCGAACGAAACCGCTGTGGTTGTCATTACCGGCAACGGACTGAAAGACATACAATCAGCAAAGCAAGCTGCCGGAAAAGAACATTTTATTGAGCCAACAATTGATGCTGTTGTTGATGCTTTATCATCGGAGTTACAAAAAATGTCATGAAAATATCAAACAAGTTTAAATATTTCGAGAGATTTACTATGAAGAAAATAATTGCCTTTCTATCACTGCTTTGGATTTGTACAACAAACATCCAAGCACAGGAAAATATAGATTCATCAGGATTGAATTCTCTTTCGGCTGAATCATTTAAAGCTGTCGCCGCTCTTTTTAAATATGATCGCACAATCCCTCTCGATGTTCAAATCGTCGAGCGTTTCGAGACAAAAGTCTATATTCGTGAAAAGATTGTATTCACGGGAGTTCGTGGGGATCGAGTCCCAGGCTATCTGGCATTACCGAAGAACGGCACAACCCCAAATCCTGTTGTGCTGCTGTTTCATATCGGTGCCGGCTCCAAAGATAGCTGGTGGGACGCAACGAGTTTCGAACGTGGTCCAGAATTTACAGACTCTCTCCTCGAATATGGCATCGCTGTTTTAGCGATAGATGCTCAGTTCCATGGTGAGAGGTCGGTCAATAACGATTATCTGCCGATTCAGCAAATGTATTATGACTATAAGTGGTTTTACAGATACCGGGATGGGATAATTCAAACGATTGGTGATTGTTTCCGGGCGATTGATTATTTGAGTGAGCGGAAAGAAATCGACGTTCAACGCATCGGTGTTTTGGGTCATAGCATCGGTGGAGCGATGGCGATTATTTATGCTGCTCTCGATCAAAGAGTAAAAAGTATTGTTGCATCTGTCGCTGCTTTTTCCGAGCCGTGGCTGTACCCGATAACACCCATTAATCTTGCTGGCGGCGTGCAAGCTCCGACGTTGATTCTCGGAGGTCGAAACGATATTGTTATCAGCACCGACACAATACAAAGATTGTATTCAGTAATTGGGGCAGAAGTGAAGGAGATCGAGTTGTATAGCAGCGGTCATCGTCTGCCGGAAGAGAATATTAACAGATCGGTAAATTGGTTGTATAAATATTTACAAAAATGATTTTTTAGTAACCTTCGATATAAACAAAAACATATTTTAATTTATTCATATACAATCCAATGAGTTCATTATGCTTTTTAAAAACACAAGATCCATTGTTTTACATCCATCATCTATCGAGTCTATAGATTTAAGAATACAAAATGGAAAAATCCAAGAGCGTGGAAAAAATTTAATACCTAAGAAGGGTGAAGAAGTTCACGACCTCTCGGGCCGCGTCGTTATGCCCGGTTTAATAAATGGACATACTCATCTCTACTCGGTACTCGCACGCGGTATGTCGGGACCGAAAGAGCCGCCGCAGAATTTTCTTGAAATCCTCCAGAAAATTTGGTGGAAGTTAGATCGTGTACTCGATGAAGATTCTATCTATTATAGTGCGCTTGTCGGTGCTATCGATGCGGTGCGGTGCGGAACAACCACGCTCATCGATCACCATGCATCGCCTAAATCGATTGTTGGCTCTCTCGATGTTATTAAAGAAACGATGTGGGAAGTAGGGTTGCGGGGAGTTTTGTGTTATGAAGTAACCGACCGTGGCGGCAAGAAAGAAAGAGATAAAGGTTTAGAAGAGAACGAGCGATTCATCAAAGATAATAAAAAGAATTCGCAATTTCGTGGAATGGTTGGAGCACATGCGGCATTCACTCTCTCAAACGATTCTCTGCGTCTCTGCGGTGAATTAGCGAAGAAGCACGATGTTGGAGTTCACATACATGTTGCGGAAGATAAGTCTGATGTTACAGATGCGGAAGAGAATTACCGCTGCAGTGTAATCGACCGGCTAAAAGATAATGGAATTCTTCGGGAGGATTCAATTCTTGCTCATGGCGTTCATTTAAGTGATATGGAACTTAGTGAAGTTAGGAAGATAGGAAACTGGATAATGCACAATCCTCGATCCAACATGAACAACAAGGTTGGCTATGCGCCTGTGCATCTCTTCGGTGAACATGCCGGACTTGGTACTGATGGCTTTCCTGCGGATATGTTTGAGGAAGCGAAAATGGGATTTTATAAGATGCAAGATTCTCGCCGCACACCGCACGATGGGACACCAAAACTTCTACAGAATAATCAAGAGTTATTATCACAAATTTTCGGACATAAGTTTGGAACACTCGAGAAAGGTTCCGTTGCCGATCTCATTATTCTCGATTACCAGCCCCCAACGCCGATGACTGTACAAAACCTCGTCGGACATTTCCTCTTTGGTATGAATTCTTCAATGGTCGAATCGGTCATGATTGATGGCAAATGGGTTGTGAAGAACCGTGTGCTGGTTGGATTCGATGTTGAGTCGGTTTATGAAAAATCGAAGAAGGTGGCGAAGAGGTTGTGGGAAAGAATGTATGGTATGAATTCATAAATTTGTACATTGAAGTTCCATGAAAACTATTCTCATAGTTGATGATGAAATCGAAGTTTTAAAAGTACTCAAAAACCTGTTAGAGCCGGAAGGTTATCGTGTTTTTACAGCGGAAGACGGTGAAGAAGCAAAATCCATCATTAAGAAAAATGGAGAACAATTTTCTGCCATACTGCTCGATTGGAGTATGCCAAAATTGTCGGGCATCGAGGTTCTGCGTTGGATAAAAGCTCAGCGGCAGTTCGAGTATCTGCCCGTCATCATGCACACTGCAATGAAGCATTCTCAAAACATTCGTGAAGGAATTGAAGCGGGTGCTTTCTATTATCTGACCAAACCAACAGATGGCTCAATAATTATATCAATCGTGAATGCAGCAGTCGATGACTTCAATCATCTGAAGAATTTGCTCTCCCGACTGCAAGAATCAAAAAATCCATTCAAGTTTCTTACAGAAGGAATATTTAGATTTAAGACGCTCGAAGAAGCTGAATTCCTTGGAGTCAGGATTGCTAACACGTGTCCTAATCCAGAAAAGGCGATTGTAATTTCTGAGCTTCTCGTCAACGCTGTTGAGCATGGAAATCTTGAGATATCATACGATGATAAAACTGAATACTTCGGAAAAGGAATTTACAATCAGATTCTAAATCAGCGATTATCGCAAGCACCATTTGCAGATCGTTTCGTAGAAGTGAAGCTTCAGCGTTTTCCAGATAAGATGATGGTTACTATTGAAGATCAAGGTATGGGCTTCGATTATCAGAAATATTTAACGCTCGATGAAGACCGTGTATTCGATGTTCATGGAAGAGGCATTGCCATTGCGAATATGTATGTACGTTTGAAATATCTCGATAAAGGAAATAAAGTTGAGGTAACGATTCCATGTGAGTAAATTTAGTAGAAATGAGTATATTTTAATTATGACAGAACTAAACTCAGAAGAAGAACACGACCAACGCCTCCATAATCAGCTTAAAAAGATGGAGCTTGCTGCCAAATATGGTGCATATTTCAACGATGGTGAGTCAGATATTCCTGTCAATATCGAAGCACAATGGTTGAAAAATATCGAGGAGTTTGAGAAACAGTTCGAGAATTGTCGACGTATCAAGATACGCGAATTTATTGGCAATCCAACTTTCAAGCCCTTGAACGAAATCCCATCTGAAGAAATTGAAAATGAACTTATCGATATCTTGGATTTTTTTGAATTGCACAGCATAGTTGTTGAATCAGTTGCGGGTGTTTCAGATCAAGAGCTTTATCGCTTCATAACTGAAGAATTTATGGATGTTGAGACCGATTATGTTCGGATCGAAGGAATGATGCACCATTTTATTTATGAGGAGTTTCATCCAAACGATGAGTATGATGTTAAAAATGATGCTGAAGATTTTTTATCGTCCCTTTTTTGGCTCGAAGCTGATCTTGTAAGCCATCATGTTGCCAAGGAAGGTGTGCTTGATGCGAACGGTAAACCTATATCGAATCAGAAAATGAAAAAAGCAATAACCGATTTCCGTTTATCATTTAAATCTTTTAAGAGACCAATGCTGGAAATAATATCATGTAAACTTGCAGGTGAACAAGCTGAAGTATCCATTCAAACAGAGTGGACAGGAATAATGGATGATAAATCACCACCGATTCACAAATCGGGTATTGGCAATCTCAAATTAGTGCGAAGTCCGTACGGTGGATGGGATGTTTATCAAGCGATTGTGCCGGGATGGAATGATGCATAGTGCGCATAAATAAACTGATGTATCTTGATTTTTATTTCATTTTTTAATAGTTCCAATGATTGATAGCAACATACGTCCACATGGTATCGGACTAATTCAGGAGTCAGCCCATGTGCACGCATTAGCCGAGATCGGTGTTATTCTTTTGTTGTTTTCGATTGGTTTAGAGTTTTCACTTTCACGCCTTTTGCGTATCTGGAAAATTGTTCTTTACGGTGGTGGACTGCAGGTGCTGCTTGTTGTTTTGTCTGTCACTATTATCATGAATGTATTTGAATGGAATTTTACAGATGCATTGTTCGTTGGTTTTCTTGCATCACTCAGCAGCACAGCCATTGTCATGAAAATATTTTACGATCGGGGCGAGCTTAACACACCGCATGGTAAAATTTCTTTGGGAATTCTGTTGTTTCAGGATCTATGCTTCATTCCGATGATGCTCTTGCTGCCATTTCTTGCCGGAAAAACTGATGGAACCGTTGGATCAGTTATCACTCAATTATCATTTACTCTAATTGCCGTAATTGGAATTATCATTGTTGTCCGTTTCGTAATGCCGTGGATATTAGAACATGTAATGAGATCACGCAACCGAGAAATGGTTGTTCTTGTTACAATTTTCTTTTCCCTTGGAACTGCTTCGTTAACGTCTTATTTTGGACTTTCCTTTGCCTTAGGGGCATTCATCGCCGGTCTGGGTCTTGCTGAATCTGAATATCGTTTTCAAATCATCGCTGAAGCTGCAACTTTAAGGGATGCACTTGGGAGTTTGTTTTTTATCTCTTTGGGTATGCTGTTTAATATTAGTTACATTATCGCAGATCCTATTCCTATTATAAGTTATACTTTCCTACTGCAGTTGTTGAAAATCTCAGTTGTTATATTAGTTGTCTTTCTTTTGAAAAATCCTATCCGAATCGCGATCCTTTCCGGCTTAGCACTTGCACAGGTAGGAGAATTCTCATTTATACTTGCACAAGTAGGGTCATCGTTAGGGCTATTAAATGAATTGTTCTATCAAAACTTTTATGCAGTTACACTTATTTCAATGTTGATGACTCCATTGCTTATCCGCTTTGCACCACAGGTAGGGGTTGAGATTCAAAAATATTCTAAAATATTCTTAGATGAAAAGGAAGCTTCGATTGAGCTTAATGAAAAAAGTCTGCACGATCATGTCATTATTTTAGGTTATGGATTGAACGGAAAAAACGTTGCCACAGTACTAAAGGAGACAGGGATTCCGTATGTTATTTTAGAAATCAATATCGATAGATTTCGACAGGGAAAATCGGATGGAGAACCGATAATTTACGGTGATGGCACACGCGAGACAATATTAAAACAGATTGGAATTTCTAAAGCGCGTACTCTTGTTGTGGCTATTTCAGATCCAATCTCTACGAATCAAATTGTGAAGACCGCTCGAAGATTAAATTCAAACATGTATATAATAGTAAGAACGCGATATCTTGCTGAGATTGATGAGCTATACCAAACTGATGCTAATGAAGTAATTACCGAAGAATTTGAAACTTCGATTGAGATTTTTACACGCGTACTTCGGCAATATCACGTGCCTCGTAATGTAATTCAACTTCAGGTTGATCTGTTGCGTCGCGAGGGTTACAGTATGATGCGAGGCTTGAAATTGCCGGATACAGTAATGAGTCAATTAGAATCTATCCTCACCGCAGGAACAACGGATAATTTTCTTGTGCTGTCAGATTCACCTGCTTGCGGCAAAAGTTTGTTAGAGCTTGATTTAAGAAGGAAAACCGGTGCAAGTATAATTGTAATCGTTCGCAACGACAAACCAATCACCAATCCACAGCCAGATGTTCAGATTGAGAAGGGAGACATTCTTATTCTACTTGGAACACATGCCGAAGTGGATAAAGCTTTTGATCTATTAAGTAGTAATATTGCAGAAAAATAAGCCTTGTAGGTTTTAAAAACCTGCGAGGCTTGAATGTAGTAAGCCAACCATTCAGGTTAATTATTGCCAAAGTAAATAAGGAGCGTCTTTGTATGTTTTCTCATCATCGGTTTTCCGATTCAGCAAGTGAGTCCGGTATATGTTTTTCACGTCAACATTGGATTTCATACAGAAATTCCCGAAATTTATTGAAAACCAGATAGCACTTATTACACATGCAACACAAAATCATAGGCAAACCCGAACGTCGTGTCGATGCTCTCGGTAAAGTTACCGGCACTGCAAAATTCGCCGACGATTACAACGTCAAGCATCAGCTTTATGGTAAAGTTTTTCGAGCTAAGTATCCACATGCGCGAATCGTTTCGATCGACACTTCAAAAGCTAAAAAGCTTGATGGTGTCGAAGCTGTGCTAACCGCAGAAGATATTCCGGGCAGCAAAGTCTTCGGTATTGTAGTTAAGAATCAATCGATTCTCGCCTTTGATAAAGTTAGATATTTAGGCGATGGTGTTGCACTTGTTGCAGCAAAGACAAAAGAGATTGCTGAAGAAGCTATTTCATTAATTGAGGTTGAGTACGAGCAACTACCGGTTGTTACCGATACAGAAGAAGCACTCAAACCGGATTCACATAAAATTCACAGTGATGACAATACATTTGTTCATCATAAGGTCCGTAAAGGTGATATTGAAAAAGGATTTGCTGAAGCAGATTTTATAATAGAAAAGAAATTTAAAACCCAATTTGTTGAACATTCCTACATTGAACCTGAAGCAGTGCTTGCTGAACCTGCTGAGCACGGTGGAGTGAGAATCGTTGGCTCGGTTCAGAATCTT
>JACQYX010000239.1 GCA_016207985.1 Ignavibacteriales bacterium
GACACCGCCGTTTTTACCCATTTGGCGCTGCTCGCGAACCATCAACTCGCGTACCTTTTGAATCGAGCTGACAGCACTAACGGCATTTGTAACTGCTTGACTTCTTATCTCTGTCGTGACATCATTATTGTCAAGGAACACTCTTACCTGATTATTCTCTTGCTCTAATCGAACGGAAGTTTGTTCCGCAAGACGATTAACCGCAGTCACATCCGAAGTATCTATTTTATATCGGAGGACTTTTAAAGTTATTGCCCGATACATCGCACCGGTATCGACATTTAAATATTCTAAACGCTCAGCAACTAATTTTGAGGTAGTGCTTTTACCGGAAGCGGCGGGACCATCGATGGCAATAACTAATTTCTTCAAAATATAGACGTTTTGAGGATTTTTCAGTTGTAGAATATACGAAATTCCTTGCATGGAATCAATTCTGATAAAATGTTTATATTATTCATATGCGAAAACTATCTCATGCAGAAATTGCCAAGCAACGCTTTTCAATCAAACAGTTATAGACAGAGAAACGTTTCCCCATCTATGGACTCCTCGATAATATTCGAAGTCTCTATAATGTAGGTGCCATTTTTCGTACGGCTGATGGTGCACGCATCTCAAAACTTTTCCTCTGCGGTTATACCCCCTATCCTCCAAGAAAGGAAATTGAGAAAACAGCTCTCGGTGCAACGTCAACGATACCATGGGAATATTTTAAAAATCCACTCGATGCGATTGACCTATTGAAGTCGCAAGGAATCAGAATCTGCGTGCTTGAACACACCGATAAGAGTTTGCCATATTATTCGCTCACGAAAGATGTATTCCCTCTGTGCTTGGTTGTTGGAAATGAAATTACCGGGGTATCGAAAGAGATTTTATCTCAAGCCGATTATGCAATCGACATTCCGATGTACGGCATGAAACAATCGCTCAACGCAGCGATCGCATTTGGGATTACTACATTCGATTGTGTCAGGATATTGAATACTCAATAGCCGAGATAATTATTTTTTCTCTTCATCAAGAATTTCCCGAATCCGCTTGATGATGAGCTCAGGAACGTAAGGTTTTTGAATAAAATCTTTAGCTCCCGCATCCATTAATTCTTTTTTCAAATTTAGATCGAAGTAGCCGCTCGCGAGGACCGCCTTTATTGTGGGTTTCAGCTCTTTGATCTTCATGAACATCTCATATCCACCCAATCGGGGTAATCCCATATCGGATAATATTAAATCAATATTATCTTTATTTGCTGTGAATATATCTACTCCTTCTTGACCATCGCAAGCGACGAGAGTTTTATAACCTTGGTCACTTAATATGGAGGAAAGCAGATTTGCTAACATTTGTTCATCCTCAACGATCAGAATTGTCTCGTGACCGGAACTTATCGGAGCTTCAGTTGTTTTGATCGTTTCGACGACTTCTGGTTTTCTTTCAATCGCAGGGAAATATAGTGTAAAAGTAGTACCGATACCTTTTGTGCTTTCGACATCGACAAAACCGTGATGACTATTGATGACTCCGTACACCACCGCTAGTCCGAGACCCGTACCTTTACCCAATTCTTTCGTTGTGAAGAATGGCTCAAAGACCCGGTTTCTGGTTTCTTCATCCATCCCCACACCAGTATCCTTTACCATTATGGAGATGTATTCAACTGCCTGTGCATCCGGGAATTTCGATAACAACTGAGACTGCTTAACTACTCCGGTTCGGAGTGTGAGTGTTCCACCTCCGGGGCTGCCGGGTTTATCTTCCACCATAGCATCGCGCGCATTCACACATAAATTCAACAATGCAAGATGCAACTGACTTGAGTCTGCAACTATTGACGGTGGATTTTCTATCAGATTACTTTCGATAGTGATTGTTTTTGGAAATGTTTGGTTCAGCATTTTCATTAATTCATTGATAACGTCATTGATATTAACAGCGCTGAAAGTAGGTTCACCTTTTCGTGCGAATGTAAGAAGCTGACGTACGAGGTCAGCGCCTCGTTGAACTGCTTTTTTTATAATATCGAGACTTTGTGATATTCGCGTCGGTTCGACACTCCCACCTTGAATAAGCGAAGTGTAACCTAAAATGATTCCGAGGATATTGTTAAAATCGTGAGCGATACCGCCAGCCAGTGTCCCGATGCTTTCCATTTTTTGAGCTTGTCTAAGTTGATCTTCAAGCTTTTTACGTTCAGTAATATCGCGAAGGAAGGATCGATATGCGATAATCGGTCCATCGACATCTCGTACCGCCGAGGCATTTTCCAGAACAGTCCGTTTCTCACCATCCTTCCTTTTTATGCTAAGCTCAAGATCCTTAACGTATCGGTATTGAGCAAGTCGACTTATGAATAATTCTCTGTCCTCGGGATTGAAATAGAGATCACTTGCATCACGTAGCTTCAACAATTCTTCTTTAGATGTATAACCAAAAAGCTCGACTCCTGCCGGATTAATATCTACGAGTCTTCCGTCGGGTGTACTTAGGATTATACAATCTTGAGATTCTTCGAATAGAGTGCGATATTTTTCTTCAGAGTGGATTAGCAAATCTTCGGCATGCCGCCGCTCAGTTACATCGGTTTGAGTTCCCCATACTACTCTTAGTATATCATTATCAATAAAGCCGACAAAATTATTTAAAAATATTTTGACGTTGCCGTGTTTATCCATTTCATGGGACTCAGCATTATTCAAACGATATCCGGAATGAATAAAATCTTTGAGAATTTCTAAATTACGCGGATCAGTTGGAATAAGCATCTCACTCAGTCGTGCACCCACAAAATCCGAAGCGCGTGAGAATCCATACATGTGCGCCATAGCATCGTTACACTCTGCAATATATGCATGCTCGTAAAAAAGTCGGACTTGCTCATCTTCAGGAAGTGTGATAGAGATTGGATAATCCGATTCGAAACGCCATATGCCTTCTGTGCTCTGTTCGACGAATGCACGATATCTATCTTCGCTTTGTTTTAATGCTTCTTGTGCCTGTTTTCCCTCAATTGCTTTTGCAACCTGTGTGGAAACAAATTCAAGTATATGTTTCTCTCGTTCACCATAGACTGTAGCATCGGAGTAATGTTGAACCACCATAACACCGATTGTTTTCCCTTCTACTATCAATGGAACTCCCAGCCAGATTGGGCAGGGTACTCCAACTAGTTCAGCTTCACCTTTTCGTTCAAGCTCGTCACTTAATTTTTGATCGCAGAGAATCGATTGACCTGTCCGAAGAACATAAGCAGTAAGCCCTCTCCCGGCTTTACCCGGTTCAGGCGGCACGTCAATCTCGTCAACAAAATAAGGAAATGACAACAAATCTTTTTGGGAATCGTAAAGCGCGATGTAAAAATTATTTGCATACATAAGTCCGCCGATGATTCCGTGAATCGTGGAGAATAATTTCTGAAGGTCGCCGGTTGAACTGGCTTCTTCCGCAATACGGAACAATGCTATTTCGAGTTCCTCTGCCTGTTTGAGATCAGAAATATCTCGTGAGCTGCCGACTATGCCTATAATGTCACCATTCTTGCTGCGTATTGCAACTTTCGTTGTTGAAAACCAGCATACTCTCCCATCCTTTAATATGACTCTCTCAGGTTTACCTAGAATTGGTTCACCAGTGGCAATAATTTGCTGTTCATCGGTATATGCTTGCTGGGCATGGGCATGATCGAAAAAATCAAAATCTGTTTTCCCAATAGCGTCTTTTTCGGATCGAACACCTATGATATCGGCTTGCGTTTTATTTATTTTTGTGAAACGTGAATTGATGTCTTTGAAGTAGATCGTATCGGGAATATGCTCCATCAAGGTGTGCCACAACTCAGATTCGTACACAAACGCCTCCTCAGCACGTTTACGCTCCGTTATATCGATTGCGGTCCCAAATATACGATCGAGTTCGCCGTCAGCATTTTTCATCGGTACAAAATTAGCAGACCAGATGATATTATTCACTTCAATCTCCAATTGCCGAGATATACCTGTCAAAGCACTTCTGAAAGTTTCAATGATCTTAGGGTGATCTCGATAAATGTCATAAAGCGATTTTCCCACAACTTCATCGGGTTTTAATCCTAACTTTTCTAATCCTTTCCCACGTGAAAGTAAAAAGGTTCCATTTTGATCCAATTCATACGCAATAATATTTAAATT
>JACQYX010000240.1 GCA_016207985.1 Ignavibacteriales bacterium
ACGTTGTGCTTGCAGTACCACCTATGGTTCCGGCTGTGCCACTAAAGGTAACGATATCAGATACACTATTTAATGCCCCTCCATTATTTGTCCAATTTCCTGAAACCGTGATGTTGCCAGTGACCGTTACTGTTACACCAGAGTTAATTTGAACATTGCCAAAAGTTATGGCTGCCGTCGGAGTGATTGTCGAGTTTCCGGTAAACACTGCGTTACTTGTAGCGTTTAACGTAAGGGGGACTGTGCTTACAGTAAAATTGTTGCCAAAATTTATTGTTCCAGCTGCGAGAGTAGTAAAGGTTCCTCCCGACTTGCTATACCCTCCATCGAAATTGATAGTACCGGCTGCCGTTATATTTTGAATTGTGCCACCAGTTTGAGTGAGTAGCTCTGTAACTGATATACTTCCAGCGCCTGCAATGGTGAGAGTGCCGGCAGACCAGGTGAAACCGGCCGCATTTGTAAAAGAAATAGATCCTGTTGAAACACTAATGGTTTGCACGTTGGTTGCTGACAGAGAGGGTGTACCGGCAACTGTGAGAACATTGGTACCGACAGCCAAAGTCATAGCGGCATTAACGTTGCTCGGGTTGATGGTTAGATTTCCGGTAGTACCACTGATCGTCAAACTGAAGCCCGCATTGATGGTGAGAGTCGTTGCGGAAACAGTTGCATTTCCAATCGTCAGTGAACCACATACGGCATTGGAGTTAATTGTGAGGTTAATACCCGAATTGATGACTGCGTCTTCTGAGGCAAGAGGAACATGTCCTAGACTCCACGTTGCCCCTTCCCAGGTAGTTCCTGCAGATGCAGTATTAGTTTGCCCGAGGGCTTGCGTTCCAGCGATGGTGATAAATACAAAAGCAAGGAACGACACAAAAATTACGGTAAATAACTTGTTCATTTCCAAAGTCCTTTCGAAAAGTTGGTGAGATCGGTAAGAACCTGTCCTGGTCCGGCGTAATCTACTGTGAGATTGGTTAAAGTTTTGTTTGTAATGGTGTATTGTGAAGCAAAATCTGCCGTGCCTGCAGTTCGTGTAACTTGTACTGTTCCGCTTTCGGCAAACCGAAGATTCCCGTAAGAAATATTTGTAGTCCCGATATTATCATTGAACAATAGCTGATTGGTTTCATAATATTCCATTGTACTGCTCGGGCTCAGTGTGTAATTGCTATAAGTAGTTATAAAAATCAATAATATAACCAATAGCACTTTATTCATCGACTCCCCATATCAAATGATTATCCACTTGTTATATAACAATAAGTTATACTGTTAATTTGGAATACAAAGTTAAGTAATTTTGTTAAGATAATCAAATACGAATATTGAGAATTTCCCTCAATTCTCGAAAAATCAACAGGTTTTACGAGGAGGAGTCTAAAATTCCATTAAATTATGAATTTTTAGTATTTGGGAGATCCGATGGGGGGAATAAAAAAATCAAAAAAAAAAAATTTTCTTCTTATTTCAAAAAAACCATTGTTTTTGTAGTCTGATATGAAATTGACGGATTATCAACGCTTTTGGTCTCCAGATGGTAGTAGTATATGCCTCCTGCCATCTTTGGATTCCAAGTGACAGCATGATCACCTTTTTCCATAACAGCATCTACGACAGTCGCGACAATTCTACCCAAGAGATCGTAAACGGTTAAGCGTGTGTAACTTGTATACGGAAGTTCATAGTGAATGACTGTGGAAGGGTTAAATGGATTAGGGAAATTTTGATGAAGTACATACGTCTTTGGAGTTTGATTATCAGTTGACGATTTGAAAATCAAACTTATTTTTTTTGTCTGCGGAGGCAGAATAATGCTTCCTTGAGATCCCAATTCTATTATTGTGTTTCCCAAAGATATTTGGAGATTTGTATTTGCCAAATCACTGGCTGTGCTCTATGAAAATTTTATCGGAGAACGATCGTTTTGTAAAATGATCGGAAATTCTTGAGTATCTTTTGTTAGAGATCGATAACCAACATATCGATTGGTTGTAAAACGAACATCGAAAGAACCAACTGGGGGGACCGATGGTAACTCTGATTTTGTTAAATCTATTTGCTCGTTGTCAGTTAAATACAAAGTTTGCTTATGTCCTCCTTGATCTTCAAAAGTAAATGAACTCGATATTTCGAATTGTTTTTCAAAAGGCACAAGGGGTACTATCTTTGAAAAATTCGAAGCAGCATTTAGGATGAGTTTCCCCTCCGATTGAGCCTTCACCCAGTATCCACGCATCGGATGTATCGAATCGCTTAACATGTAAACTCCTTCATAGCGATAGTAACCTGATACTATAATACCGGCAGGTTCAGAAACAATCGAGCTTACGCTGACTGGAGATGAAACTGAACCGATCAGATTCCATCCGGGATTTAAATCGATCGTATCGACCGAGACTAAATCACCAACTAAATTCACGGCATCAGGGGTATTAAATTTTAACCAATAACCACATCCCGATGATAATGTAACTCGTGCCGTGTATGCACCAACGTATGCAAATGCATCGGAGGTGCTTGTTGGGAAAAGTGTAGACTTCCGAGTATCCGTACCTCCGATAGGAACGGAAAGCAAGTTCCATCCGATTGAAGCTTGATAAGTCATGACGTTGCAGGATAACTGAGCCATTGAAGTATCGCTAAACTGTGTCTCGATATCTTCTCCATTTCGCGCTTTTACTCGGAATGAATATACCTGACATGATTGAAGATCAATCACATTTATTCCTACTGCCCCTCCCCACTCGGTATATGTTTGCCAGAATATTTCACTCTGCAAAGAGCCATTTTGCTGAACATAAAAATTAGTATCGTTTACGCTTCCCATAATTGCAAATTGTGTCGCAGACGGATTGACCGATGGATTCACAACCACTGTAAGTGAGTTATGATTCAGCACTGTGACAGAGGGTGTACTTGGAACAACGGCTAACGTAGTAAGAGCTATTTGTGCATAACTACCTTCGCCAACATTATTGAATGGTATGATGCGATAATAATACTTGCTATTAACGGCAAGTCCGGTGTCGTTAAATGTTGTCGTATTCGGAGGTAGATCGCCATCTACTTGTGAATATGGCCCACCAAATAATAATGATCGATAAATCCTGTATCCAAGCTCATTCGTCGCATTGTCGGTCCAAGTAATCTGAAGCGACGTCTCGGTTATGCTCATAGATGTAATGTCGGAGGGCGCCGTAGGAACATTCAATGTTGTAAAATGCCTCGGTGAGTTCGAAGCTGTGATTTCACCGGCGATATTTTTCGCAACGACTTTCCAATAATAAGTCGTTCCTCCTTGAATATTCGAATAATTAAATGACAATCCAGGCAG
>JACQYX010000241.1 GCA_016207985.1 Ignavibacteriales bacterium
AAAAACGTTACCGCTTACGGCGGAACAATGCGGCTCGGTGCATATCCGTGTGATATAGTCAAGGGAACAAAAACCTTTAAAGCTTACAAGAAAGAGCTCATTCACGAACGCCACCGCCACCGTTATGAAGTAAACGATTCGTTTAAAAATATACTTGCTGATAAAGCGATGGTATTTAGTGGTATCTGCCCCACAAATAAACTCGTGGAAATCATTGAGCTTCCGGAACATCCTTGGTTTATTGCCGGGCAATTCCATCCTGAGCTTCGCTCAAGAGCAACGAATCCTCATCCACTGTTTAGAGATTTCGTGAAAGCTGCCATTATGTATCAGTCGAAATAAACTAACCCCGATCTCTCAAACGTCTTATAACATACCGCTGCGTTTCCTCAAGAACCATTCAATTCCCAAAAGAAGCACTATCGCACCGCCAAGATATTTCCAGTTCCACAATTCTATGTCCTGTGATCGAATTACTTCTTTTGATGAAAAATTTACTTCCTTCTCAAGATCCCGAGCAACATCGACGGCTTCTCCAACATTATAATATTTACCGCCTGTCCGATATGCAAGCTGTTCAAGAAACGGCTTATTCATTTTTGTCTCGAGGAATTCTATGTTCATCTGCCCAACAGCAAATCTTCCCTTATCCTCGCCATATATCTTTCCATCAGATGATGCATTTGCAGTAAAAGTGTAATCTCCCTCACTCAGTCCATCCATCGATCCCTCATATCGTCCGTTTCCTATTGCATTCAATGTCATTTGAAACTTATCTTTTTCCCTCTGTAGTTCAACGACGACTTCTGCATTATCGATCGGTTTAAGTTGTTCATCATAGACCTGCGCGGTGAATGCGGCTGCTTCTATAGTTGTAAATACATCCTTGACAGGTGTTACCCGAACGTTCTTTTCGTCTTCTTTTGTCGTTAACCAACGGATTGCATTCGTTATAAGGAGAGATAAAATTCGTTCTGCCCGAGAGCTCCCCTGAGTGAGAAGTCGCCATCTCCACACACCATGACCGGTTATAGCAAAAGATTTTTGTCGGCTGATATTGCGAAATGCGATCAGCGGCTCGCCGAGTGAAATGTTTTGAATCTTTACGGACATCGATGGAGGGAAAAACAAATATTTCTGTGGCAGAAACATTCGACCACCCAAACGGAAGTATCGATTCAAAATATTGAAGCTTCGTGTAATCTGTGGTTTTACCATTAATAAAAAGTATAGGTTTCTTATTTTGATCGATGACTTCGCGGAGCTGTGCTACAATACTACCGTTCGTTGTTAGCGATGGGAAACCGAGGAATACAAAACAATCCGCGCTGTCTGTTTCTGAGCGAGTGTAGTTTCCTCCATAAAATTCGTTCGCTCGTTTCTCGATAAACGTTTTGATGGTAAAATGTTTATCTTCAATCAAAACTTGCCGCATAGCCGACACATCCGGCGATGGTGCACCTGCAAACAGCAGAATTTGCAATTTACTTCTTAATACTTTAATAAAAAATGATCTCAAATTGTTTTTATCGGTAAGCTCCCCCGGCAGCTCCGAAACATTTATTGTATATTTCCTGACACCTTCTTCATGCGGCTCTATATGTAATTGCACCGGATATTCTTGTATTCTTTCTCTCAAAGTTATCTTTGTTTGATCAATAATCGTCGAACCTTCCGATAATTGAACCTCAAGATTTTCATTCTCGTACCCGACGCTCTTGATTATAATATCAACCGGAAAACGAGTCTCGGCGTACGCTAAATTGTTGGTCACCACTTTTTGAACAAGGACGTCTTTTTGTTCACTTGTATCGCCGATGCCAATTGAATAAAAAGGGATAGCGGTTGCCTCAGCATTATAAATGGGATTTTTACCAGTATTGTAATTTCCATCGGTAAGCAGGATAACCGCTTGAATGTTTTCTTTCTGAAGTTGGTCTTTCAGCTCCCTAAAGACGGTCGAAAGATCTGTCGTTTCACCAGAAAATGAAATCGAATCACTAGAGTTTTCACTCAATGAAAAAATATTTGATGAAAATTTATAATAAATAACTCGTGCCTGCGAGAGTTTCTGCGCTATGATGTCCTTTTCCAGAAACTCTTTGACCGTCTCAGCACGATTTCTACCGTTATCCTTAATACTCATACTCTGAGAATCATCAATCAGAATGGCAACAGTTGGTTTCTTTTCTTCGCGATTCATAAATATCAATACCGGCTCAAAAACAATCAGCACAAGGAGCGAAACTGAAAGAGATCGGAGAATAGATAGAGCTAAACGTCGAGCTGGTGGAAGCGGCGGTAAAGTATAGCGATAAAATAGAATGCTAAGTCCGACAATAATTATTATAAATAAAATTAGAATAAGAGTGTTCCCAGTTATCGCTATCGAAATTTGATCGGGAATCATAGTTTTAACGAAGAAGCACCATTTTTTTCGTAACTGAAAAGGTCGGTGTCGTAATCCGATAGAAATATACACCGCTCGGTAATCCGCCTGAGGCGGACGCATCGAAAATAACTGGAGGTCTTGATTTATAATCACCGGCATCTTGAACTTCATCCACCAAAGTTGAAATAATTTGTCCAATCAGATTGTATACCTTCAAAGTTACATGCTCTGAAGAGGGAAGATCATATGTGATCTTCGTGAATGAATTAAATGGGTTTGGATAATTCTGCATCAGAAAAAATGATCTTGGAATACTTCCCGGCAGTTGAACAATTGTATCACCATAATTAAGCAGCCAAACGTTGTCTGTAATCGGAGCGGGGCTTCGATAAAAATTATCGTTACTATCTTTCGCTTCAATAAAAAATCGTACAGGTGTCCCTATGGGCTGCTGCGGAATAAATGTGCGGTATCTTCCTGAGGTTGGAAAGAACATAGATGTGTCGATAAGCATTGGCAGCGTTGAGTATGTGGTATCATTTCCCACCGCATAATGAAGCCTAACAATTTCGGGATTAATACCGTATTTTGAGATTACAAACGTCGATACCTCATTTAAAGCTGAAACGACTTTTGACGCGGGCTTGTTGCTGAAAATCGGACCGAAATATAAGCAGGCATCAAATGAATTAACTAATCCCCAGCCGGTATAATTATTCGGAACACCTGGATGATAAATCGTATCAATCGGATCAGCGGTTTCTCGAATAGCGCTGCGTACCTGAATAGGTGTAAGTTCCGGTCTTACCGATAGAAGAAGAGCAGCCGCACCGGCTGTAAGCGGGGTTGAGACTGAATTACCTTGTGAGTATCCGTATGTATTCGGACCTGGTACTGATGCATGATAAACACCAATGGCAGGTGCAACAACATCCGGTTTTGTACGACCATCGTTTGTTGGTCCTGTAGAGCTGAAATATGCCAGATTGCCGGAAAATGAGACTCCACCCACCGAGATAATACTATCGGCATCCGCCGGTGTAAGTAATGTGCCGATAATGCCGTCACCGTTTCCCTCATTCCCCATCGAAGTGCATACTACTACTCCAAGTCTCGCTGCTCTGGCTGCGGCTCGTGCAGTCACCGATGTACGTCCGTCAAAGTCACCATTCTCCCAGTAATAACCATTGGCATCATCGAAAACATCATATCCAACCGAGCTGCTTA
>JACQYX010000250.1 GCA_016207985.1 Ignavibacteriales bacterium
GCGCCGGGTACAACATTGCCCGACCATGTGCTGTTGCTGTTCCAGTTACCGGTTGCTACAGCTTCAAATCCACCCATGATATTGACTGTCGGAGAAACTGCAATGTTGGATAATGATCCAGTGGCTCCTTTTGTTTTTACCGTAAATGTTGTTAAACCCACCGAGCTCGGCGCATTCAAGTTGGATAAAATAATCAAGACTGTATCGGTATTGGTTATTGTCGTTCCGAAAAGGGTCAACACGTAGGGATCTCCAACCGATCCATCCCCACTAACATCATATATAGCACCTGTTAAACCCGGACCTGATAAAGCTTTAGAGCTTGTATCAGTCCACGTCCAAGTGGATGGTATCGTGACACTCATACCTTTGATCGTATGAGTACCGTTCCCTCTTACGTTGAGTGTTTCAGCAACTCCGAATGCACTTGGGTAAAGATTTGCCGGAGTGATCGTCGCATACCCTGTGCCATCCGCAGGATCCATTCCGATATCGACGACATCTCTTACAGCAAGTTTTCGAGCACTTTGCCCCACACCCATATAATCGTTACGCTGATGAACGATACCCACGATGATAGCTGAATCCGGAATAGTCTTTCCGACTACGTTCGTATTCGCATAATGAAGAAACACAGTTCCTGTATCGGTTGGAGACGTCCTAAAATTATTTCTTCCACGATTAGCGGCAGATGCCACAAAAGTTTGACCTGCAGAATCGAAGGATGCTTTCGTCTGTAGACGGACTAATAGACCCTCATGTGCTTCATTAACTTCTGATGCAAACGTAATATTTATCGGAGTTGGGAGAGTTCCTGCACCAATAACAAAGAAATTCGGACTTGCTGAGGAAGGGGGCGAAACCTCCATTCCACCATTATAACTAACTATAGTTCCTTTAACAATTATAGAATCTCCTCGCGCAAAAGATGTTGGAGTAGAACTATTAAATATCTGCATACCATATCCACCACTCTGAATAAAGAAACTCGTATAAAAAGTCGTATTCATAACACCGTTTTCCACTGTCGCAATGCCTGCAACGGCAACTACCTGTCCGTTCATAGCAGAGGTATCTCCATCAGCATCGGAGTTTCCGTATCCATCTGTTCCACCCGTTCTTAAGTTTGAGATAGGAATGAGCGTATGTGACTTTGGGGAAGATACAATCTCTGTCAATATACCACCCGAATCCGCAGTTTCAACTTTCCATGTTGAATTGCCATTTTGCTGCGCACCGACAGGATTTGGCGAAGTCAAACTTGTAATTGTAATCGTCCCAGCCGTTGTACCGAGTGCTGCATCGGGAATAGTGATTTGATTGCCAACAACATTTTTCGTCTTACTGCTGAAGGCATCACCGAGTGTAACGTTGGTACCGCTGAATCCCGTAAAGTCAGTCGGAACTGTTAATCGAACAGTATCAAGTAAGCCTGCACTTGTTCCTGTGATATTTATTCTTGTTGTCAGACTTCCAGTATTAGGTGGAAAAATCGTTGAGCCATCGAAAGTTCCTCCACTCTGATTCTCTATTGTTGCTGTGCCGTCTCCATCACTTAGAACATTTGAAGTCCCCTGTATTTTTACATTTGTGCTTCTTTTTAGTGCCACTGAGGTCGCTATCAATTACAATTTTAATTTTAAAATTAGCATTATCATTTGCACCAGATATATCAGAGAAATCTACCACACGTGGAACGGTTTCAAAAGTTGAAGAATTAATGTTCGTCATCGTGGTGTCAAGTACGAAGTTTGTTCCATCAATGCTATAGTAAATATCTTGTGTTGTAAAACCTGTGCTGGTTCGCCGCGTAGCATAGGAAAGTTGTATTGAAATATAACCGGTTGTCGGGACAGTTAATGTAAATGATTTTGTGTTATTCGTTTGATTAACCGGACAGAGAGCAGAACCAGCTGCCTCTGCAGGTTCAGCATTCACGGTACTACCTGAAAATGCTTCTGTTTCTATTAAATCATGTGTCAGCACTCCACTACCAGTTGAAGCAGAAACGGGGCTCGGCCATTGATTTAATGCTGTACCTGAATTCCCCGAATTAAAATTCCAATTGTGAATAGTTATTTGTGTATTAGCGACCTCAGTGGCACTAAAAAGAAGCACAAATGTAAAAATAATAATAATAAACGCTTTCATAATAAAGCCTTTCAAATGAGAGTAATGTGAATAGATAATCTAAATTGTATTTTCTTGCTTAAGAGCTATTCTACTAAAAATATCCCCTCGGAGATATCATCACCATCCTAACCAGCGATATCAATTAACTGCGTTATCGGATCAGAAGCAGTTTTGCAGAATGCCTGAACTTAGGTGTAACAAGACTGTAAACATAAACACCGGACGGTACTGAATTACCATTGAGATCTCTACCGTCCCATAATGGGGCATAAGCATTGCCTCTCGTGTTATCGTAAACACCCGCTGAAACATAACCGAGAGGTATCTCCTGGATTTTTCGTCCGAGTATATCATAAATTTTAATCGTAACATATGCGGGTTCCGGTAATTCAAAGGGCAGATAAGTCCCCGGATTGTGAATGTTCGGATAATAGGGATTGGGGAAATTTGGCAGTAATCTCGCTGATGTTGCCACGCCGGGAACAACGGGCGTGATATCGATAGTGCGACTGCCGCCATCGAGTGTTTTCAAGATCGCTCCGTTATTGCCAACAACCCAACCGATATTAGAAGAATTAAACTGTACGTCATAAAGATCCCGGTCGGTACAGCTGGCGAGTATTTCCCACGTACGAGCGCCATCTTTAGTTTTTGCAATCGTACCATTTTTCCCGACAACCCAGCCGAGACTATCGCTGACAAAATAAATAGATTGATAATCGACCCTCAGAGGAGGACGGCGTATCCGCCATGTCGTACCGTAATCATCGGTTGCTATTACTGTACCCAACCTGCCGGCAGCATAACCTATACGTGGTGAAACGAAATAAATTGAATTAAAACTCACGAAAGGCTCGATGTGCGGAACGTACCAAGTCTGTCCGGCATCCGTACTTTTCGCCATCCGACCTAATCCCGCAGAGTCACCAACTACGATCACCGTATCTTTATCGATAAATTGTAATGAAGTCCACTTATATATTGGATTAAACGTTACCGATGTCCAATCTAATCCTCCGGTTGTCGACCGTAGAATCGTTCCTTCTTCACCTACTATAATACCGGTCATAGGAGGATAAAATTTTATATCCGATAATTTGGAATTTGTAATGCTGGTTAATGTATTCCAGGTTTCACCACGATTGAATGTATAAAGGATTACACCGCTGTCACCGACCGCTACGCCTGTTGTGCCATCGAGGAAATCGACCGCATTGAGTGTCGATAAAACTGAGGTCGATTGTGTATCCCATACACCGCCGC
>JACQYX010000251.1 GCA_016207985.1 Ignavibacteriales bacterium
ACAGTCCCTCGAATACTACCGTTCCGCCCATGTTCTTGACGGCAGCCGCATAGTTGCGAGATATCTGAAGATCGCTCGATGGCTTTTCGTCTTCCTTCAAAGTATAACTTCTCGAGAATTTCTTGCCTTCGACCGTCGTACAATTCTTGCCGTTAAAGAAATTATAACTGTCAAATTCTTTGTCTGCGGCGTCTATTATTTTATAGCTTGGCATCCCCGAAAAATAGGGAGTGTCTTCAAACTCAGATTCTTGAGCTTGAGATAAAGTGGAGAATAAAAGCAAGCCCACAATAAACATGCGTAATGTATTTTTCATAATTTCCTCCTTTCAAGGAAAAAGTGAATAGAAAAATATCCAAACAGATCTTGAATAACATGAGCGGTCAATTTTTTAACATCATGTATCTTTTCATTTCAACAACACGAATTTCTTCGTCGAAATAAAACTTTGTCCTGAGATTGTCGAAGGATCGCCAGCAACTACGCGATAGAAGTACACACCGCTTGAAAGAGAAGAAGCGTCGAATCCGACTTCATACCTTCCTGCTTCTCGTTTCTCATTCACCAGTATTGCCACTTCCTGCCCTAGTAGGTTATAGACCGTCAAAGTAACCATGTAAGTCGGAATGCCATTCCGACCTACATCGTTAGGTAACGAATAACGAATAATTGTTACTGGGTTAAATGGATTTGGATAGTTCTGCGCTAAGTAAAACTTACTTGGAAGTTCACTCGAAGCGAGATGCATAGTTGTAATGAGCGTATCGAAACTCAAATTATCCACATAAAGAACAGAATTCCCCTGAACACCTGAATGTTCCTTATCGATATAAGCGGCGATCATCATTATTCTCGCACTGTCTGCATCGGTATAATCGGAAATCGGTATATTAAATGGAGTCCAATCGGAAGCGGGAGCAAAACTTATAAAATTTCCCATCGCGATATCTATTCCGTTTTTATATAAGACGATATGAATATCCATCGTATCATTATTTTGTGGGATGAATTTATAATAACCGCATAGTGAAATCGGATGACCCGTTATTGGAAATGCGGGATTGTCAAGTCCCAGACTATCGCCCGACCAAGCCATTCCAATACCTTGCCAGCTTGGCAACAACGATACGTTATTTTCTAATCGTATTGAATAGTTACCTACGGGAGGAGGGTAGTGATCGGCTGATCTCGTTACGGCGAAGTAACTGCCCGATGTATCGGCAAAGTTGTTGGGACAATACCAGCCCGTCGGTATCATACAATTGCCGGTCGTTTCCCAGTTTTCAAATCCATTGTTAGGGATTTGCGCATTTAACGTGGTTGCCACCGTCATTAAAATCATTAAGATAAATGTAAATGTTTTCATTTTAAAGGTCTCCTATTTTATTTGTTGTTGTATGAAGGCAATTGCAGTTAAACCCCCGCATAAAAATGACGTACCGTTGCGAGCCACTCATCAACTTGTCATGTTGAGCGAAGCGAAACATCTTACTCCTCGTAAAAAGAAAGATTCTTCACTTCGCTACGCTCCGTTCAGAATGACACATGAGAGCAACGGTATGTTCTACCAAGCAGGACGTTGTATTTGACTTTGATAATTTATGATTCATTTTTATACTTGTTAACTGCCGTGCACTTGGTGTTGATCTAAAATGGCAAATCGTCTACTCGTTCTTGATTAGGGATTGTAGGTGCTTGTTTGAGTACCAGCTTGTCTTGATTTTTTAAGAGCCAATCCGCACCTTTGTCGGTAACCATATGTGTTGAGTATGGCTCACCGTTAAAATCGTGCATGGTCACTCCTTTCAGCATCTCTTTTCTTGTAAGGCTCTTGAGACTCAGTGTTACCGCTATATCAGTGAATCCAACTCGGTTCATATCTTGCTTGATTTAATATGAAGGTACCAAAGATTCATCTGAGAATTGATTTTGCATAACGGTAACGAGTGTGACCATTTCATGTGCAGAGAGTCCTTCCGTTTCAGATAAAGGAGATGTGGAAGCTATATCAGCTATTTTTCGTTCCTTCGCGAGCAATGCTTTTAATCGCTCTGTAATTGATCGTCCCAGTGTTGAGAAATCGCTTGATGATTGAGTTGTGTATTGAATAACATTACGATGTTGGATGTCGAAGGGAAATCGAGTCGTACGTTCATCAGAGCATACCAGAATGACATCCTTATGAGATGCAATAGCATATCCAAGTTCAAACCAAACATTTGGGTTGTCAGAAGTGATGTCGGCAAAGCAGATATCCGAATCTCGTATACCTTTCTCGATATCAACAATAGGGATACTCACAGATGGATCACGGTCAACTCGATACGGTTCGAGGCCAGCATTCCTAATGGCTGGGGCAAATACATCATCATACCGTTTATCAAAACGACCTCTGTCAAAAGGCTGGATAACAAAACATTGACCCATCGTATTTTCCTTAAATTAATGCAGAGCAGTTAACTAGTTAATAAATGTATTTTGTTTATTTACTTTGCAGTATAATATACGCATTGCGTTTATTTATATTATCGGTAAAAGTGCTGATTGTTTATTATCAAACATAATATAAATATCTCTTTTTTATCGATGTGCCGTTTCACCTTTATCCGCTTCATAAATTGCCTATTCTTTCATTGACAAGAATATAGAATTTTACCGATTAAAAGTCAATGTTTCGGGAGTAACCTTGCAAATGCTCTAAGGTCTTTATCCTAAATGCCTTCGCAAGGTTTTCTTGCCACCTGTTCATCTTATCAAAACAAGCTTTTTTGTTTCGATAAAACTACCAGCATA
>JACQYX010000085.1 GCA_016207985.1 Ignavibacteriales bacterium
AGTGTTTACCGGAAGCTCGACAATCACTCCGACAGCAGCCATAACTTTTGGCAATGTTCAAATAAGCCCTGGTGTAACAGTAACGGTCACTGGCAACATCATGGTTGCGGGAAATTGGACAAATAATGAAGGGACATACACGCCGGGAACAGGGACAGTAACTTTCAACAGTACCATCGCAGCCCAAGCCATTAACGGCACGGCCATAATTCAGAACTTCAATAATCTTACTGTTAATAAATCGGGACAGACATTAAGTGTTGGTGGCAGTACAACCAGTCTAGTCATAGATGGTAACCTTGCTCTCATTACCGGAACGTTTGCTGACGGGGGTGCCCAGATCACCGGCAGTGCAACCGGCACAATGACGATGGCGGCCGGAACGTTCCTTACACTGGGTACAGCGTCAACGGCTACGAGTTTTCCGACATATTTTACCACAGGTAATATCTCCCTTAATGCAACGAGCACTGTAACGTATAATTCGAATCAACCACAGACCATTTCGGGAGTCCCCACCTACGGTAATGTGGCAGTAAGTGCGACAGTGCCTGTGACCAAGACGTTAGGAGGAGCCCTAACAGTGATTGGAAATTTGACAATCAATGCCAACACTACCCTTGATATCAGTGCCAGTAATTTCCCTATTACCATAGCTGGAAACTGGTCAAGACCGCGGGAACATTATTGAATAGCGCTGGGGGAACGACAACGATGAATGTTAACAATCTGACGATGATACAAGGGAACTTCACCCCGCCAGCGATTTTAAACATCAGCGGGACATTGAGCTTAACAGCAGGAACGCTGACCGCGGGAACAAACATCAACATCGCAGGTGACTGGTCAAATAACGGTGGGACGTTCACACCAGGCACGAACACGGTAACGTTCAACAGCACGAGCGCACCCCAGACCATCAACGGTACGACAACAAGTCAGACCTTCAATAACCTTAGCATTAATAAAACGGGACAAACCCTCAGTGTCGGCGGCAGTACTACTGCACTGATAGTCAATGGATTACTAACCTTAACGAATGGGAATATTACTACAGGATCGAATAAGTTAGTTATTTCCTCAACTGGTTATGTTTCTCGTACGAGTGGACATATTGTTGGTAATCTTCAAAAATACGTAACAACCGGAGCAACTTCATTAACATTTGAAATCGGTGATACCAACAGTTACGTCCCTATAAACGTTTCGTTTGACAATGTTTCAATAGCAGGAGACCTGATAGCGAGAACTACCAATATCGATCATCCGAATATAACAACTTCTGGAATTATTACTTCCATGAATGTTAATCGGTATTGGACATTGGTAAACAACGGCACGGCATTTGACACTTGCAGTGCATCGTTCAATTTTGTTCCTGGTGATGTTGACCCGGGAGCTAACCCGAACAATTTCGTCGTCAAGAAGTTCGATGCTCCGAACTGGTCATCGACCACCACACCATCGGGTAGTGTGGAAGTGAATTACGGAGATAATCAATCCTTCACCATCGCAGTGAACAGCGGACACCATATCGACAGCGTCGTGGTCGATGGCGTTAATCAAGGCGCGGTATCGAGTTACGATTTCACGAATGTCACGACAAACCATACGATCACGGTATACTTCTCGATCAATGCCTACACGATTACTGCAACAGCAGGAGCGAATGGTATTATCAGTCCGTCTGGAGCGGTAAGTGTGAATCATGATTCAAATCAGGCGTTCACCGTTACTCCAAACACAGGATACCATATTGATAGTGTGATAGTAGATGGAGTGAAGGTAGATTCAACTACAAGTTACACATTCTTCAATGTAACAGCGAATCATACCATTAACGCTACATTTGCAATTAATGTGTATACAATTGTATCGGGTAAGATTGGAAATGGTACAATAACTCCTTCCGGATCTGTGAATGTAAACTCAGGAACAGATCAAAACTTTGCAATCACCCCGGATATTCATTACCACCTCGATACTCTATTTGTTGACGGTGCTCATGTTGATTCGACAACAAGTTATACCTTCAATAATGTTAACGAGAATCATACAATCCTTGCAAAATTTGCAATTGATGTGTCCAAGATAACGGCCTCGGCAGAAACGGGTGGAACGATCAATCCGTCAGGCGATATCTTTATTGACTACGGTGCAAGTCAAAACTTTTTAATTGCACCCGACATCGGATATCATTTCGATAGCTTATTTGTAGATGGCATCCACGTGGATTCAACATCAAGTTACATATTCGACAACGTAACCGCAAATCATACTATCCACGCGAAGTTTGCGATCAATAAGTACACAATAACTTCAACAGCAGATGCTAATGGATCAATCAGTCCCTCAGGAGATGTTACTGTCGATTATGGAATGAACAAACACTACACAATAACACCGGATGCCGGATACCATGTGGATAGTCTCATTGTAGACGGGCTCAAAGTTGATTCAACAATGAGCTATACATTCATAAACATCACAACCAATCACACCATAGCGGTGAAATTTGCAATAGATGTTTACACAATAGGTGCAACAGCAAGCCCGGGTGGTACGATTATCCCAGCCGGTGATGTACAAGTAAATTATGGTGAAAGCAAATCGTTTGAATTTGGACATGATGCAGGGTACCATTTTGACAGTTTATTTGTGGATGGAGTACACGTGGATTCGACATCGAGCTATACATTTGATAATGTTACAGCGAATCATACCATACATGCCAAGTTTTCGGTCAACACATTTACAATAACGGTAAGCGCAGGAGCTAATGGTTCAATCAGTCCATCCGGGTCGGTGAGTGTAAATCAAGGTTCGGACCAGCATTTTACAATCACACCTAACACCGGATACCATGTAGACAGTTTATTTGTGGATGGAACACATGTCGATTCAACGACGAGCTATACATTTTTAAATGTAACTGAAAATCATACCATTCATGCAATCTTTGCTATCGATGTATATACAATAACATCGAGCGCGGAATCTGGGGGTACAATCAATCCATCGGGTGATGTTGGAGTAAATCATGGAGAGAATAAACAATTTACATTCACGCCGGATGTTGGTTACCACAAAGACAGCTTGATAGTAGATGGTGTTCTCGTAGATTCAACGACAAGCTACACATTCAAGAATATATCAGCGAATCACACTATCCGTGTTACATTCGCAATCAACGATTACACAATAACAGCATCTGCTGGAACAGGAGGTATAATTGATCCGACAGGTGTTGTGCATGTAACGTATGGTAAGAGCCAGCAATTTACTTTCGAGCCGAACGAAGGATATCATTTCGATAGTTTATTGGTCGATGGTAACAAAGTCGATTCGAGCACAAGTTACACGTTCTATAACATTACGGCAAATCATACGATCCATGTGACGTATGTGATCAAGAAATTCACGATCACGGCAACAGCAGGGCCTCATGGAAATATTAATCCGTCGGGGACGGTCCAGGTAAATTACGGTGACAGCGTATTGTTTACTATGCAGCCGGATGCGGGCTATATTGTAGACAGTGTTTTTGTAGACGGTAGCTATGCCAACAACGATACTGTTTATATCTTTGAAAATATCACCATGAACCACACAATTCATGTAACGTTTACATTTACCGAGGGTGTAGCCGATAAGATGTCGAGAATACCGAAAGCATATGCTTTATACCAAAACTATCCGAACCCATTCAACCCATCAACAACAATTCAATATCAAATTCCGACAAAGTCGTTTGTGAGACTGACGATCTATAACAGCATTGGTGCAGTTGTGTCTGATCTTGATGAGGGTATTCGAGAGAGTGGGAATTATACTGTTATATGGTCTCCCGAAACTGCGAGCGGTGTATATTATGTCCGCTTAGATGCAACGAATTTGCAGAATCCTCAAGAAGTTTATCATTCCGTCAAAAAAACGACATATCTTAAATAACATAATAGATTGCATTATTGACCGTAAATTGTGGGGAATAATTATCCCCCCAACCATAATATAGATTCTTAAAAAACAGTCAATTTTACATGAAAACGAAGAAATAATTAATACTAAAGCGTCTTGAATCAATTATTAATTATATTTTAAAAAAAATCACTTGACAATCTTGTAAGAATTATTTAATATATTACGCTAAATTTATACCTTAAGTCATTATTTTTAGAAGAAACATGAATAAACTAATTATAAACCAACACTGGAGGTTAAATGAATAAACGGATACTTTTTCTTTTTGTGGTAGTTTTATCCTGCTTCATCGCATTTAATGAAGCATTTGCGGTTGAAAAGCACTGGGTCGGAACAGGGAGGGGAACTGGCGCGTTGTGGAATGTAGCAACGAACTGGAATCCGACCGGTGTACATGAGTCAACTGACGATGTGCTTATAGATGGCGGTGGTAATTTAACTATCAACACAAACGCCTATTGCTTTTCGTTCACTCAGTATCTTAGCCCCGGTACACAGGATTTTATGAATAACGCTACACTTACTGTGGGTGATGGGGGTTTGACGATCATCGGTGGGCAGTTAAAAATGAATGCGTCGAATAATACAATCACTGTCACAGGTGATTGGTATCAGGAAGGTGGAAGCTTTATTGCTGGGGCAGGATCGATTGTTTTGAACGGAACGGCGCGGCAAATCGTTACCACTTTCTCACCATTCTGGAATCTGACGATAGATAATTCAGAAGGTGTTGAATTGAATTCCGACCTTGAAATCGGTGGCGATCTTGCTCTTGTCAATGGTCTTCTGATAACCGATCCATATTCACTTGTAATCAGTCCGACAGGATCGGTTGCCCGAACGAACGGATATGTCTCTGGTAATATGACGAAATACGTTCCAGAAGGATCGACTGTGATCACTTACGAGATTGGAGATGAATTGAATTACTCTCCGGTCACTGTTACTTTCGGAGACGTCTCGACTGCCGGTAATCTGATGGTCGAAGCATTTGCCGGTGATCATCCGCTTCTTCCATATTCTCCGATTGACGAAAACCAGAGTGTCAATCGGTTCTGGATTTTCTCCAATAGCGGAACCGAGTTCGATTATTACGATGCTGTATTTAATTTCATTGGTTCCGATCTCGATCCAACAGCGAATACGGACAATTTCATTATTGGAAAAATTGATATCTCTGATTGGGAGCTTCCAACGGTTGGAACTAAAACTGCTACCAGTACGGAAGCCCTCGGAATGAGCACGATGAGCGATTTCGCAATCGGTGAGATAAAAACGTTCGATATCTTAGCGAGCTCGTTTGATATGGGAACGCTCACCCCATCGGGAACAGTGATTGTCGATTATGGCTCTAATCAAGTTTTCGATATTTCCCCCGATCCCGGTTATCATCTCGATAGTTTGTTTGTCGATGGAATGCATGTCGACTCGATAACGAGTTACACATTCTATGATGTCACGGCGGGTCATTCCATTCATGCAAAGTTTATCGCTGATACTTTAGAGATTGTAGCAAGTGCAGGAGCTAATGGAACAATAAGTCCATTAGGAGACGTTCACCTTGTACCGCATACCAATCAAACATTTACCATTGCACCAAATGGTGGCTATCATATCTTGGATGTTATAGTGGATGGTGAATCTGTTGGACCGGTATCGGAATATACATTTGAGAATGTCATAACAGACCATACAATAAGCACTTCCTTCTCAATCGATCAGTATTCACTCTATGCAACATCAATTGGTGGCGGCACCATTAGTCCATCAGGATCTATAATTGTCGACTCTGGCGCAACAAAGACATTTACGTTGATTCCGGACGTTGGTAATCATGTCGATAGTCTATTTGTAGACGGTGTACATGTTGATTCAACATCGAGTTATACATTTTATGATGTCAAAGAAAACCATACGATCCATGCTAAGTTCACGATTAATACCTACACAGTAACTGCAACTACCGGACCAAATGGTTCGATAGATCCGTCTGGTGTTATTAATCTAAATTATGGTCAGGATCAACAGTTCTGTGTAACTCCAGATTATGGTTATCATGTCGATAGTCTATTCGTAGACGGTATACATGTTGATTCAATCGCATGTTATACATTCTATGATATATCGGCTAATCATACAATCTTTGCAAAATTTGCTGTAAACGTTTACACAATTGGGGCAGGTGCAACATCGGGTGGAACGATTACCCCGGCTGGATTGATCTACGTAAATCATGGTGGCGATCAGGCATTTACAATAACTCCTAATATTGGTTATCATCTGGATGAACTTTTTGTGGATGGTGTTCATGTTGATTCGACAACGAGTTATACATTTGAAAATGTTTCCTCGGATCATACGATCTTTGCAAATTTTGCTATCGATCAATTTGAAATCTTGGCAACGTCAACTGTCGGGGGTACACTCAATCCGTCTGGTGCAGTAATTGTAAACTATGGTGCCGATCAACAATTTACCATCGTATCGGACATCGGATATTACTTCGATAGTCTCTTCGTTGACGGTGTTCATGTCGATTCGTCCGTCAGCTATACGTTCTATAATGTTATGGCTAATCATTCAATCGATGCTAAATTTAAAATATTTACATATACAATCACATCAAGCGCCGGAGCCAATGGGACAATTGATCCTTTAGGTGCCGTTGTAGCTACTTACGGATCAAGTAGAACATTCACGATTACTCCCAACTTCGGTTACCATGTCGACAGTTTATATATCGATGGTGTGTCGGTTTCACCGATAACGAGTTACACTTTCGATGGAATAATAACTAATCACACAATCCATGCGACATTTACACTGAACGTCTACACCATCTTGTCGACGGCAACATCGGGTGGCACGATCACTCCTTCAGGTTCTATAAATGTCAACCATGGAAGTTCACAACAGTTCCTAATAGCAGTAAATATAGGATATCATCTCGATACGCTGTTCGTAGATGGCGTGCATGTTGATTCCACAACAAGCTACACATTCAATAATGTAGTCGCCAATCATTCGATCCATGCTAAATTTGCAATCGATACCTATATTATTAATGCAATGGCAGGAGCGAATGGTAGTATCAGTCCTGCAGGAGAAGTGGTTGTCAATTATGGCTCGGATCAGTTGTTCAACTTCAACCCGAATACAGGTTACTATGTGGATAGTGTATTCGTAGATGGTGCGTACATAGGTGCAGTGCCTAATTATACATTCTATAATGTGACAGCACCTCATACAATTCGCGTGACGTTCAAGATCTATGCCTTCACGATAAATGCAACTGCAGGTGCCGGAGGATCGATAACTCCATCCGGAATTGTGGGTGCAAATTATGGGACGTCTCAGCAATTTACGATTGCTCCGAATGTCGGTTACCATGTGGATAGCGTGTTCGTTGATGGAGCTTATGTAGACTCGACGACAAGCTACACATTCTACAACATAACAACTAACCATACGATCAATGTGACATTCAGAGCCAACGTATACACGATTACCGCAACCTCTGAGGGTTTAGGAATCATCATACCTTCGGGATTTATCTCGGTAAATCATGGTACAAACCAACAGTTCTTTATGGTAGCGACTTATTATGGATTTGAAGTAGTTGCCTTGTTGGTTGATGATGTAATAGTCGATTCAACGTTAAGCTATACGTTCTATAATGTCACTGGCAATCATACAATCCATGCTGTATTCGGTCAGCGAGTACGTCCTTTACCAACTCTGACGAACATTCATCCGACAGGTGCATATCGTGGTGACTCGTTGGCTTCGGTGTACTGCGGTTCTGGAATAGCGATCAACTATATCCAGTTCTTCCCCGGAAGCTCGGAGAGTCTTAAAGCGAGTATCAAAATAAATTACAATGCTATCGTAGGATCAAGAGATTTCTATGTATCGAATGCTCCTCCGGGTGGTGGGCCATCTGAGATCATGAAATTCTCAGTTCTCAATCATGCACCAACAGCGGCTATGCTTACGACTCCTGCCGATCTCGACACGTTAGAAGTCGATGAGTTGGAGAATGTACCGTTTGGTTGGGAAGGTTCATCCGATCTCGATATAATCGATACGGTGAAGTACACGTTCCGTATCTGGGGTCCGTTATTCGATACAACGGTAACCGGATTAAGTGCTGCATCGATCGAGATGAATCTCACATCGAAACTCAGTCAGCAGGAAAATTATTACTGGACTGTTTTCTCGACAGATGGCTACGACATTGTGGCATCTCCCGATACGTTCCTGTTCCACGTTAGATTGTGGGAAGATGTAAAGGATATAGCAGGATTACCGACAGAGTTTGCTCTGCGGCAGAACTATCCGAATCCATTCAATCCATCGACGCGAATACAGTTTGCTCTGCCAAAACAATCTGTTGTAACGTTGAAGGTGTATGATGTGATCGGAACAGAGGTCGCTACACTGATCGAGCATCAATCGTTGACTGCCGGTATGAAAGAAGTAACATTCGATGCTGCAAATCTCGCATCGGGTATCTACTTCTATAGATTATTCGCAGTCAGTGATGACGGTATCACGTTCATCAGGTCTCATCGAATGATACTGATGAAATAAGCAGCGTACATTACGTAGCAGTACCTAAAATAGCAAAGCCGGTTCCCAGATTTCGGAATCGGCTTTGTCTTTATTGACAATTTAGAAAATTATCTATAACGATTTAAAAACAATTCTCAACTGATCAATAGCAAATCGGATATGGTCCTGATTGATGATCAATGGTGGGAGGAAACGCAAAATGTTTTTATTTGTGCAGTTGATTAAAACTCCACGCTCACGCAAAGAGGTGACTATTGAGTCACATTCTCGACTCAGCTCCAATCCGAGCATTAAACCCATTCCCCTGACATCTTTTATTAGAGATGGGAATTCTGATTTCAATTTCGTAAGCTCTGATTTCAAGATTGAGCCCATCTGCTCAGCATTCTTCATGATGCCGCCCTCAACGATCTCGTTTAAAACCACGACACCTGCTGCACAAGCGACAGGGTTACCGCCGAAGGTTGACCCATGATCTCCCGGTTGGATTACGCCGGCAACCGAGCTGTTTCCGAGGATCGCTCCTAATGGTAAACCTCCGCCTAAAGCTTTGGCTACCACGACGATATCAGGTGATATATTTTTGTAGTGTTGGAATGAAAATAATTTTCCCGTGCGTCCTAAACCCGACTGTATCTCATCGGCGATTATAAGGAAATCGAATTTATCTTTTAATCGTTTCAATTCCGAAACAAACTCTTGTGAAGATTGGATAATTCCAGCTTCTCCCTGTATGAATTCCAAAACGATGGCGGTCGTTTTTTCGCTTACAGAGCTTTTCAAGGAATAGATGTCATTATATGGCGCACCTAATGTTCTGCCGTGGAATCCCTTTGTGAATGATATGATCTCCGATTTTCCCTTCGATTTTCCCCACTTTCGTGCAATTTTGATTGCACCCTCGATTGCCTCTGTGCCGCTGTTGCTGAAAAATACTTTCCAATAACCTGAGTGCCTCACTAATAATTCGGCGAGACGGATTTGCGGCTCCTGAAGATAGAAGTTAGAGAGATGGATAAATTTTTTACTTTGTTCGGTAATCGCTTCGAGTATTTTTGGATTTCCGTAACCCAGAGCATTTACTGCAAGCCCTCCGAACATATCGAGATACTTCATGCCATCTTTTGTGAAGAGATACACCCTCTCGCCATGTGTAATCTCTATCGGCAGACGCTGATAGCTGTGGAAAAAATATTCCGCTTCGAATTCTTTGAGTGTCATCTTTATGAATTGATTTCAATTAAACAAATAAAAAACCCGATCATTCAGATCAGGCTAAGATTTCAAGCCAATGAAATTCAATTATTCGTGCGCCCAGAGGGAGTTGAACCCCCAACCCTCAGATCCGAAGTCTGATGCTCTATCCAGTTGAGCTATGGGCGCAGTCTAGTTTAGTTGAAATATATCAAAACAATTTTTAAAATGATAGAACTATCATCCACCTAATGTTTCTTTCAGCCATCGTCTCCCTGTAGCAGTTTTAAAGTATTTCTCTCGCTCATGGGCTTCCGATCTTGTTCTATATGTTTCGTGGTAGACAAGCTCGAAAGGTGTACGACCTTTTGTCGATTTCACTTTCCCTGAATTATGTTCATTCAATCTACGTTCAAGATTTTTTGTCATCCCTATATAATGCCTACCGTCGCGTATACTTCTGAGTACATAGACGCAATAATCGTTTTCTTGATTTCCTAACATTAAATAAAAGAAGTTGAATTCAATTAGATAACCCTCAGATCCGAAGTCTGATGCTCCCCGCCCGAACGACCGAATAACTTAGGCAATGTTCCGTTCGGTCGGGCGGGTATCCAGTTGAGCTATGGGCGCAGAGATTTTTTAACATCAATTGAAGCAACAAATTTTAATAAATATTTATCACATTTCCAATTATGGTCTTCCCGGTGGAATTGGTAACTCACTCGGTTGTGTAGTCGTGCTTTTACTTTTACTCGCAAGCAGTGCAACGAATCCGCCCACTACAGCCACACCACCTGCGACATAGTACAATGTCATATTCCGAAGTCCGATGGGTTTTACGTGGATGTCAAAATAATATCCCTCACCTTTGAATCCTTCCGGGAAATCTTTTCGATAATACCACTGTATCTCTCGATTTGTCCCTGCAAAGTATCCTTCACCGACGTCCCCTTCTACTGTGACTGGTACGGCTACGAATGACGGGTTATTTTTCCTTTTCATTTCTACTTGAACATTGTATCTCGTATCGAGTGCACCGACCAGATCGTAATTTATGATGATAACTTCATCCTTTATTGTCCACCTCATGTTTGCACTTCGTGGTTCGTCTAGTGATTTTTCCTGAGCGAGACCTGGGATGTCTACAAGCAAACAGATCAGCAAAGGCAGAATGCTTAAGATGATTGTGCGTCGATAGTAAAATAATTTATTGATAATCATAACTTCACCTATTTGATCATGAGCATTTTCTTTGTTTGAATAATGTTTTCTCTTTCTGAGAGACGATAGAAATATACACCGGTTGCGGATAGTGATCCAGAATAATCGCCACCATCCCAGCTAAATGTGTGAATACCTGCGGGTAACTCACCGTCGAACAGAGTGTTCACCCGCTGACCGATTGTATTATAAATTTCCAGCCGAACAATCGAATTGTTCCGTTCGACTTTCGAGGATTCGAGATTTCGAAATCCCATGCCTGCCCATCGCCGAGTGCAGGTCTGAAATCGGAGTTGAAACGGTTATATTTTCCGTCCCATTTTGGTCGGGAGAAATAAAGGAAGCCCTGATCGAGGAAGAGGGGAGGTTTGTAGCCATCGAGGGGATCTATTCCCGATTTTGCGATCGGAGAGATTCCTATAAAGTTGTTATCATCGTGGTTAATGTCCGACTCGAATATAAGCTGAACTTTCCAATTAACGGGTATCGTAGTGCGTTTGAGATAAACGTTCCCGAAAGGATAAGGCATTTTCAATGTCGATAGATTTGAAGCATTGTAAAAGTAGTATCCTTTAAAAGGCTCAAGGACGGAACTGGGGGCGAATGCAGCGCTATAAGAATAAAGCTTATCCTCAGACGAGAGGATATTTGCGTCGATGACTGTATTCCAGAAAATATTTTTGTCGAATGGGTTTGCAACGATATTCCATCCTGAATGAAGTGAGATGCTGAAAGTTGCATCAGCATCGAGCTGAGGCATTATCATATCGAACTGTGGAAGATCGAGATTACCCTTTTTGATCATCCAGAATCCTTCACCGGTATGGAATTTAGAATCGTGTGCAAGTTCTACCAAATAATTCTCCGATGCCCCATTATCGGAGAACATTCTCCAATCGGTTTTCTGAGATCCGGATATCGAGGATTCTATCTCGATTGTATCAGTGATACCGGGAAGACCGAATAATTTATATTCAGTTGAATTACGCGGCTCTGCGGCGAACGGGATCGACGTCGAGAATCGTACAGAAGTTGGTAATTTACCGGGAACGATAGAAAATGTTTCCGTCTCAGCATAGATGACGTTATTTAGATACGATTCGATACGAACACGACAGCTATCGGCTGTGTGGGTTATAATCGTATCAGGTATGATGATTGTCGTTGAACCTGAGTTTGAAATATTATCTTTAATCATCCGATAAGATTTTCCACTATCGATGGAGAGCTTTATATTCACGTTCCCATTCAGATCATCGCTCGTCCATTGTAGTTTATATTCAAAACCGGTTGCCCAGCTCATTGTTGGTGAGGCAACAATGATAGTTGCGGTGATAGTTGTGAATCTTTTGATTGGTGAAAACAACGTTATATCGATTCCAACCCGTGCATTCACTCTCCAAAAGTATGTCGTGAGGTTTGCTAATGGTGGTAGCGAGATAGAAGTATCCGTCAGATTATAGAGATTGAGAATGAACTGTGTCGTATCATTGAAGGTCGAGTCGGTGGAAACTTGTATCCCATACGATGTTGCACCTTCGTATAAATTCCAGCTCAATGTTGGATTAGTTGGAATCCCGGCAGCGCCATCGGGGATACCATCAAGGATTGGCGGGGGCAAAATTCGGCTGAATGTTGCAACCTCTGTAATCGGTCCATTCATCATAACAGACGAGGGATTACTGGTTCCAGAGTATGAGCCATTGCCTGAGCCAACCCACTCATTGAACAAGAAATCATTATCCGCAGTTGCAGAGATGGGCACTGTTCCACCTTGAGCAAACCATCCACTTGCAGGTGATATGCTGCCGCCGGCTCCTGATGACATCGTCAAGTAATATTGTGTGAAGAAATTTGCAGTAAACGAGGTGTCAGAAGTCGGTGCAACGATACGTCCAGTGTCTCCAGCGCCGCCATCGCTCCAGCTATTCCATATGTGCTGTACTCCATCAGTATCGCTTTGTGGTGATATCGCAAAAAGTATATGTGTCGATCCTTGCAGCCACGTCATAATTTTCGGTGTTGTATAAATGGAATCATCTACTTTGATTCGTCGACCTGAGGGGGTGGTATTTAACTGGATAAGAATCGCACGTCCAAAGTTTGCCGTAATTGTTTGGGGTGAACTGATAATTGTTGATATAGGATTTTGATCGCTTGTAATTGCACCCGTCCAACCAGTAAAAATATAACCGTTATTAGGAATTGCCGTTAGTGGAACTGTAGAACCAGAGTCAATAAACATTCTTCCAGTGGGATCTGTAGTTCCAGCATTCGAAGGAGAAGAATTTACAGTTACGGCAAATTGAGGTATATAATTAGCACAGAAGGCAGAGTCGGTGTTCGGGTATATTGGATGGTTCTGTGAACCACTATCGCTCCAACTTTTCCACACCCACTGTTTGTCTACCGATGTATCGGCTTGTGGCGATGACGCTCCAATGAAGTGCTGCGTGCCCGGAACAATTGTTCGGGTCTGTGTTGCTGTATACAATACACTATCGTACATGAATGATCGTCCCGGCGGATTAGTCCCTATAGTGATCTGAACAGGTTTACGGGTAAAATTCGCAGTCTCAGTAATTGGACCATTCATCGTTATGACGGCAGGATTGTTCGGTCCGTTGTAGGAACCTAAACCGGTCCCGCTCCAAGTGGTGAAATTGAAGAATGAATTCGGTACCGCCGTAATCGTCACGACTTGAGTTTTATTGAACCAACCGCTCGGTGGTGTTACAGTACCACCCATATTCGAATTCATTGTTAAGAAAAATTGTGTCGTAAAGTTGGCTATGAATGTTGTATCGGTTACTGGTAAAATGTTGTGCGATTTATTTCCACCATCGCTCCAGCTACTCCAAACATAGCGTGTTGCAGGGGGACCTGATTGGGTATCGATGACTGAAATATTATGGCTCGAGGCTGTCAGCCATTTGAAAACGTGGGGGCTGGTATAAACAGTATCATCGACAAGAATCGAAAGACCTGTAGGATTGGTTTGCACGGTAATGTTTGCAGGATATCTGGCGAACAATGCCTTCTCAGTAATTGGTGAATGCATCGTGATTTCC
>JACQYX010000105.1 GCA_016207985.1 Ignavibacteriales bacterium
ATTGCACCGCTATTTGCAATATGCTTAAGCGGTATCTCGATACCCATCGTGTGCATCTTCTTTAGAACCGAGTTGAATCTATCTAATTGATAATAAGTAAACGCCTTATCGCGTTCATCAGAAGATGCGAGATGACTGTAAATTCCAACCACTTCGATATGAGGCATACGACAAACACGCTCGACGAACTGCGGAGCGGTTTCAGAGTGAACTCCAATCCTTTCCATTCCCGTATCGATCTTCAGATGCACACGAGCTTTTCTTCTATTATTTTTCTGAACCTCTTGTTCTATTCTTTCTGCAATCTCAAGTGATGAGATAGTGATCTCGAGATCGTTTTCAAGGAATTCGCGTATCTGACTGCCAAGAACACCACCCAAAACAAGAATAGGAATGTTGATGCCTTGCTGCCTAAGCAAGATACCTTCCTCTAAAAAGCCAACACCGAGATAATCTACACCAAAACTTGTGAGTGCGCGGGATATTTCCACCAAGCCATGACCGTAGGCATTCGCTTTAACGATCCCCATAATCTTGACATTATCGGTAACCTTTTTCTTCACTCCGTTAAAATTGGTCCGAAAACTTTTCAAATCTATTTCAGCACGTGGAATCCGCATCTAAGTTTTTATATGATTAAGTTTGAAACGAAAAACCCACACCGATCAGACTGATCGGGTGGGCATATCCGATAATAAAACATTTTATCTTCGTTTCTCAGCAACTCGAATCCGATTGAGTGCTCTATCCAATTCAACTTTAATGGTATTTCGCTCGGTCTCGCTTATTTTTTCTGAGAGCTTTTTCAGTGCTCGGTCGCGAGCCGTTTCCGCACGAGGTATATCAATCTCTTCCAGTCGTTCAATCGTTTCAGCAAGCACCATAACATTATTATCAACCACGTCAACGTATCCTCCACTGGTTGCGAAGTAAGCCAAGTTGCCATTTGATTCCTGAAGTTTAATTTCACCCGCTCCAAATTCTGCAAGTAATGGTGCATGATTGAATAATACCTGAAATCCACCAACGACACCGGGAGCGCTGAAGCTGACTACCTCTCCGCTGAATATAACTCTTATTGGAGTGATGATTTCAAGTTTGTACGTTTTATCTGCCATGATATTTCTTATGCAGTTTCCTTGTTGAAGCGCTCGAGTACATCTTCTATTGATCCTGCCATATAGAACATGTTCTCTGGAATATGATCGTATTCACCATCGATAATCCCTTTGAAGCTTCGGATCGTATCGGCAAGCTTTACATATTTACCGGGCATACCTGTGAATTGCTCGGCAACGAAAAACGGCTGCGATAGAAATTTCTGAATCTTCCTCGCTCTTGCCACAGTTAATTTATCTTCATCCGATAGCTCATCCATGCCAAGAATGTTGATGATGTCTTGCAAATCTTTATAGGTCTGGAGAATTTCTTTGACACGTTTCGCGACTGAATAATGTTCTTGCCCGACAACTCCCGGCTCGAGAATACGTGAAGTTGAGTCGAGCGGATCGACAGCCGGATAAATTCCAAGCTCGGATATTTGTCGACTTAAAACCGTAGTAGCATCGAGATGGCTGAAAGTTGTAGCAGGTGCAGGATCGGTCAAATCGTCGGCGGGAACATAGATGGCTTGTACCGATGTTATCGATCCCTTTTTCGTCGAGGTAATTCGCTCTTGCAGCTCTCCCATTTCCGTTCCGAGTGTTGGTTGGTAACCGACTGCAGACGGCATTCGTCCTAATAACGCAGAGACTTCAGAACCGGCTTGAACGAACCGGAAAATATTATCGATGAAGAGTAGAACGTCTTTCCCTTCTTCGTCTCGGAAATATTCTGCCATCGTCAAAGCTGTCAAACCGACCCGTTGGCGGGCTCCGGGCGGCTCATTCATTTGCCCAAAAACAAGAGCAGTCTTATCTAACACACCCGACTGCTTCATCTCGAGCCAGAGGTCATTTCCTTCACGTGTCCGCTCACCAACACCGCCAAAAACCGAATATCCACCATGATGTAGTGCGATATTATGAATCAATTCCATTATAATGACGGTTTTCCCCACACCAGCACCACCAAACAACCCGGTTTTTCCGCCTTTTGAGTATGGCTCTAACAGATCAATAACCTTGATACCTGTCTCAAACATTTCCTTTCTTGTACTCAAGCTCTCAAAGGATGGGGCTGGTCGATGAATAGAATATTTCTTCTCGCCATTAATCGGCGCTAAACCATCGATACCCTTCCCGATAACATTGATTAAGCTACCGAGTGTACTCGGACCTACAGGAACTTCAATCGTAGTTCCAAGATCGTATGCGATCATACNNAGTTCCAAGATCGTATGCGATCATACCGCGGACTAAACCGTCGGTCGAATCCATTGCCACTGTTCGAACCCGTTCTTCTCCAAGATGCTGCTGAACTTCGCATATCAACTCGTCCTGAATTCCCTCGATATTGGTTCTGGAAATTTTAACTGCATTCAATATAGCAGGAAGCTTTCCGCCTGAAAAATCAATGTCAACAACCGGTCCGATAACCTGTACAATTTTACCTTCGTTCATGTAATTCCTTAATTTTTCGAAACTTGAATCGTTAGATTTTAAATTTTTTACCAAACATTTTAGAAAGATTCAGAAAAATGTTGTGTAAATATATGAATTTTAAGCAAGATTAGCAAAAGCCAAAAGCGAAACAAGCAAATGTCCGACATCTGACTGTGGTCAATCTTTGAGAGATATCGGACATTTTACCCGCCAAAATCCGGGAGGTCTATTCTTCATATTTACAACATTTTATAAAAATATACTTGCCAACCCGCAAAAAGTTTTATACATTGTTCGCATCAACAGTTGGGTTTACTAATGGCGAATAAACAAACCAGAAATAAAGCACGGAGCGGGAATCTCCGAAGGAGTCTTCGACCTTTGGGAGATTCCATGTTGGTGAAAAGCATCTTTTCCGTAACGATCATTCTTATATTCATTCCCCTTATATTTTTCATCGGCAGTTTCAACTCATGTAAAAATCCAACGCAGCCAGTAACGTTCGATAAAACAAAATTCACACTAACTTTTGAAGATGCTGCATGTACAGAAGTATGGCTGAAGTTAATACTTTCAGCAGATGTATCCACGCGTAGAGTATTATTGAAGCGCTTGTCCATCAATCAGACGGGAGATACAACAACGATTTATTCCATGAGGATGAATGTAACAGATACGTTGATAGTAGATGAAGGACTATTACCAAAACATACATATACTTACCAAGCGGAGCTGTTAACAGATGATGGAAGATTGATACACAGAAGCGGGCCGTTAACAGTAACCACGATGGATACAACTTCACACGACTTCTCATGGGATATTACTTATTTAGGCGATGGCTCATCAAGTGTGCTTAGAGATGTTGCAATAATAAATGATACATTAGCCTACGCAGTAGGTGAGATTTACAAAAAAGATTCGGCAGGAAATTTTGAGACAGAGCCGTACAACCTTGCTGTATGGAATGGATCAACATGGAAGTTACAGAAAGCAATTGTTTACTATCAAGGTTATAGAGTAGTTCCTCCTTTGGAAGGTGTGTTCGCCTTCTCACCGACAGATATTTGGTTGACATCAAGTTATCCCATCCACGGAGATGGTACAAATTGGGCTCTTTATAGATTACCTGATTTAGGTATTAATGCAAGTGTATCAAAAATATGGGGAACATCATCTTCGTCTATTTATTTTGTTGGCCGAAATGGGAGTATTGTTTTTTTTGACGGAAAAACGTGGAGACGGATAGAGAGTGGGACAAAATTGTCTTTACTAGATATTTATGGTTCAAAAGATAATATAGTAATTGCTGGGGTAGATATCTCTACCTATAAGGGTATAGTACTTAAAAACAATGGAATGGGATGGAAAACAATTGCTGAAAGTAATTTAATTACTGCTGCTGAAATATTTAAACCAAAACTGTATGGTGCAATTACATCTGTATTGATCACTGATAATAACACAATTTATGCTGGGGGAAATTTATTTTATCAATATCGATTTGGTAAATGGAATTATGTGAAATCAATGCCAGAAAATTACATTGGAGGAAATCCCAACGTTTATTACAGGGGATTCATTTACAAGATCAGGGGAAACAAGGTTAATGATCTCTGGATCGTTGGTGATAGGAATACAATCCGACATTCCAATGGAGCCAGTTGGAAACAAATCGGTTTACCATATGATCCAGCAAGCGATGTAATATGGCGTTCGTTATCAGTAAAAAACAACTTCTGCATCGCAGTCGGAGATGGGGGAAATAGAGCAATATGTATTAATATGAAAAGATAATTATAAAAATCCCGGCGCTTCTGGCACCGGGATATTATTGCAAACAAAATAAAGAAACCATTTATCCTTCTAATTGTAGTTTTATATCCTACAATAGGTTTTTTATTTGTCTACAGTAAAAAATAATAAATATTCCAGCGAAAAAACAATCATAATAGGAGTTAATATGAAAAACGTATATCAATTGTTGATAGCGCTTCTTCTCTTCTGCGCGCTAAACCTTCACGCGCAACAAATCGATAGCGTCCTCCGAGGTGCGTACCTCTTCGGGGAACCGCGAGTCGACTTCACTGAGATGCGGAATGCACTTCACCTGAACACTATCCAGTACAGCACAGAGTACTCAGCCTCCTATGATCCCGGGGTTCTTACAAATCCCGGGAACCTCAAGGTCATCAATCAGCCCGCTTTTTATAGCTCGGTTTCTGCTGCGCAGAAAATGGAATATGAGGCAGAACAAGATGCTGACACACTAAAGAACTACTTTGCGGAGAGACCGTCTGGACGAACTGATGGTAATGTTCGAAAAGCAGAGATAGGTGTTCATTCTGCAGGCTACATGGTCAAATCCGCTTGGCCCGATAACGAGTACTTCTACGGCGGTGGCTCAAGAACACTATACTACGCCACATTCAGACTCAAGGTGGAGGGATCGTACGGCAACAATCCTCAGGTCGTCAATTGCTATGTCTACTGCAAAACGCACCAGAACTATCTCTTGACGAGCACAAAATCGTTCAACGATTTTGGAGGAACAACCAATTGGAAAGATTTCGTTTTCACGTTCTCTGTTGTGCCAAGCTCATGTGGCTCACCGTGCAATCAGGTGAAGAAGATGATCCTCCTTCGCTAAACCTGCCCGCCAGGGGGGCTGCACTTCACGAAACTTGCCTACGCTGAAGCTGCAGCGCAAGCAGGCGTTACGTGCAGTGAAGCTGCGGAAGGACGGGTGCTGTTGAGGTAAGTATTTGAGTGTGCTAGAATGAAGCGGGATACTATGAGAAAGTATGGGATGCAAACAATACTCCAAGCGGCATATACTATATGCGAATGACTGTGACGACTGAATTTGGCAAGCAGTTATACCAAGGAACACGGAAGCTTGTGGTGATGAAATAGAATACTTTTATATAATCGAAATTATTAGCAAAGGCATCCCGAAATTTCGGGATGCCTTTTTTGTTGAACTCTGAAAGAAAAAACCGTATCTTTATCAAGCTCATGATGTAAAATAATCCAATTGGAGAATTATCGTTGGCACATAGACTAAAAGAAAGATTCAGCGTCCAAAATATTTTTACACCGGAAAGAAACATCTTATATCTTATTATCAGCACAG
>JACQYX010000261.1 GCA_016207985.1 Ignavibacteriales bacterium
ACCATGTCGTCTCAAATGCTTCCTGCACTACGAACTGCCTGGCGCCTGCCGTGAAAGTTGTTCACGATAAGTATAAGATTGTGCGTGGTTTAATGACAACGGTACACGCATATACAAACGATCAGAAGATACTCGATTTGCCGCACAGCGACTTACGCCGTGCCCGTGCAGCAGCGATGAATATCATTCCGACAACAACCGGTGCAGCTAAAGCTCTTGCTCTCGTTATTCCTGAATTAAAAGGAAAATTCGATGGCTATGCATTACGCGTCCCAACATCAACTGTATCCGTTGTCGATTTCACTGCCCAGACAGAAATAGCATGTACGACCGATGAATTACGACAGGCGTTCCGCGAAGCAGCGAACGGCCCGATGAAAGGAATCCTTGCCGCAATTGATGAGCCGTTAGTTAGTATCGATTTCAAAGGTGATCCTCACAGTTCATCCGTGGATTTGCCTTTCACACAAGTGCTTGGGAAAGAGAAGAGCGATTTCATTAAAGTTGTTACATGGTACGATAACGAGTGGGGATATTCTGTTCGAACGGCTGATCTGGCAAACTTGATTGCATCGAAACTCTAGTAATTATTGAGATTGCTTATGAATAAGAAAACAGTTAAAGATATTGATCTTAAAGGTAAACGTGTTCTCATGCGTGTCGACTTCAACGTGCCGATGGCTAATGGTGTGGTTACAGATGATAAACGTATTCGTGCTGCACTTCCAACGATACAATATGTCTTGGAACAAGGTGCATCGTTGATTGTGATGAGTCATTTAGGACGACCGAAAGGAACCGGTTTCGAATCGGAATTCAGTTTAAAACCAGCTTCGGAAGTCTTAGCGAAATTGTTAAACAAACCTGTCGCAATTGCACAGGATTGTATTGGAGATGAAATAGAAAGAATGGCAAAAAGTTTAAAGCCGGGAGAAACCCTTATGCTCGAGAATGTTCGTTTCCATAAAGCAGAAGAAAAGAATGATCCAGAGTTTGCAAAGAAGTTGGCATCTTTAGGTGAAGTCTATGTGAACGATGCTTTTGGTTCTGCTCATCGCGCTCATGCAAGCACCGAAGGAGTGGCGAAGTTTTTACCAGCGGTTTCAGGTTTCTTAATGCAGCAAGAATTGGAATATCTAAGTAAAGCTACAATTAATCCTGAACGACCGTATGTCGCAATTCTCGGTGGAGCCAAGATCAGCGATAAAATTGCGGTGATTGAGAATTTACTATCGAAATGCGATACACTCATTGTAGGTGGAGGTATGGCGAATACATTCCTCGCAGCAAAAGGTTATAATATGGCTGAAAGCCTCGTGGAGCAAACAGCAATCGAGACAGCAAGAAAAAATAAAAAAAAAGCAGGCGGTAAACTATTGTTACCAGTCGATGGTGTTGTTGGAAGTAAGATTGATGTCCAAGCTCAACCGAAAGTCGTAGATGCCGATAAAATACCAGTTGGTGGGGCCATGATGGATATTGGTCCGAAGAGTATTGAGAAATTCAGTAATGTTCTTAAAAATGCGAAGCTGGTTGTTTGGAATGGACCTTTAGGTGTTTTCGAAGATCCGAGATATTCAAAAGTGACATTTGCTATTGCTAAATTACTCGCAACCTCAGGTGCAACAACGGTGATCGGCGGGGGCGATAGTGCAAGCGCGGTAAAGAAAGCTGGTGTTGCCAAGCAGATATCACATGTATCTACAGGCGGGGGTGCATCGCTTGAATTTCTTGAAGGGAAAATTCTTCCCGGCGTTGCCGTATTATTGAATAAATAGTACCAGAAATCTCACAAATTTTATTGATTAATTGCCGCGATACTTGATATCATAGGGAGACGAAACTGAAAACGTTTCGCTTTCGTTTATATTAGTAAAGAGTTATATTATTCCATGTCTTATTATCGATATTCAAATTCAAGTTACTATAAGCCTTCATCTATCGGCGGATTCAAATTCTTCCCGCCGATTATAAAAACGTTGCTCATCAGCAACGTGGCAATCTTTTTTCTCACAAGTTTCTTCGGATTATTCAGGATTGAAGGTGTACCGCTATCCGTCTTAATCGACACTATTTTGCCGCTTTATCCAATCGGCAGCGGATTTTATCTCTGGCAACTTTTCACTTACATGTTCATGCATGGCGGATTTATGCACCTTTTCTTCAACATGTTCGCTTTATGGATGTTTGGAATGGAGTTGGAGAACCAATGGGGGTCAAAAAAATTTTTCCTTTACTATATGATTTGTGGATTAGGTGCCGGATTTTCGAATCTTTTTATCGCCCCATTGTTCACTGCCGGTGGTCCGACTGTCGGTGCCTCTGGGGCAGTGTATGGAGTTCTTATTGCATTCGGGATTCTATTCCCCGACAGACCAATATTCGTTTATTTCCTTCTTCCAATACGGGCAAAATTTTTCGTTTTGTTTTACATCGGAGTTGAAATTTATGCGGGCATAACGGGAACTGCAGATGGTATCGCTCACTTTGCACATTTAGGCGGCGCGGCTGTTGGTTTTGTCTATCTCATTTTTGAAAGGTACGGATTTTCAATCGATCGCCTATTACATAAACGTAGAATGAGTTATGTAGCAGGCGGGAGTGAGAATGAATATGTCTCTTACAATCGTACAAACATTAGCGACACAAGTTATTTTGAAAATCGTGACGAAAGAAAATCGGACACTGAGCAGCGCGTCGATGATATCCTTGATAAGATCAATCAATATGGATATCAGAGCTTGACAGAAGAAGAGAAGAAGATATTGTTCGAAGCGCGTAAGAAGTTGAATTAGTGAAGAAGTTAGAAGATAGATGATAGATATAGTTAATTCACACCGAACATATAAAGTTGGAGTTAGGCGGAAGACCCGACAAGTTAATGTCGGTGGAGTTCTAATTGGAAGCGATGCGCCGATATCAGTTCAAACGATGACAAAGACTCGAAAGGTTCACTTGAAGAAGATATTTTACAAAAGCACGGCTACCCAACAGCGGAGGCGCTTTTTGAAAGTGCAATAAGGCACATTGAGATTTGTGATGAATTTGGATTTAAGAATGTTATCGTTTCAGTGAAATCAACAGATGTCAAGTTGATGATCGAAGCTTACCGCCTGATAGCGCAGCGAACAGATGTTCCTTTGCATCTTGGTGTAACTGAAGCAGGTACAACAAAAGTCGGGACAATCAAATCTGCAGTTGGGATTGGAACACTACTCGCAGAAGGTATTGGTGATACAATTCGGGTTTCACTCACAGATGATCCGGTAAAAGAAGTTGAGGTCGGGAAAGAAATCCTCCGCTCGCTTAGTCTTGCTGCAAGAAATATCGAGTTGATAGCATGCCCTACGTGTGGACGGCTTGAGGTTGATCTCTTCGGGATTATGAAACAACTTGAAGAAAAACTCCAAGGTGTAAAAAAGCCCATCAAGATCGCTGTGCTCGGTTGTGTTGTGAACGGTCCAGGTGAAGCAAGTGAAGCAGATATCGGTATCGCTGCGGGAAAAGGGGTAGCAATACTCTACAGGAAAGGCCAAATTATCAAAAAAGTTAAAGAGGATGAAATTGTCTCAACAATTTTAGAAGAAGTTGAAAAATTCTAATTCTATATTTATTGGGCCAATTTGATATAACCCCCAGTCGAAAAACATTCCCCGGAATTTCCATTCTCTTGGTCTTATATACTGATCTCTAAAAAATCTCCGTAATTTGAATTGATTTCAAGATAATTTTTCATTCTTGGTTTAAATGTATTTTTTTAAATTTTTAAGCGGTTTTTAAGAATCAAAAAGCATATTTTCACGTATTTATATTGAAATTTTGGCTTTTTCTTTAAATTTCCTCACATCCAATTCTTAAATAATTTGGTTAATTTAGTCTCGTTTATTAATATACAGTCGCTTAAAAACGATAATATATTATAATAGATTAAAAGTAAATGGTAACTCATTGCTTTATAATAAGAAACATCTGTTGAAGCTATTTACAGATATATCAATTCAAAATTATTATTTTATAGTGGGGATACTCTTCTT
>JACQYX010000262.1 GCA_016207985.1 Ignavibacteriales bacterium
CCGCTCCCCACGGAAGGTCGGTCGGTAGTCCATAATCACCGTCGCCGGCGAGATGACAGCCAATCCGAGCAATACCGTAACCGATCATCAATGCTGGAGCGGCAGAATCACAAACTTTCAGAAAAGGTATCTTCTTCTTACGGGTATAGATCCAAATCGCAAATGTAGCCAGTAAAAATCCTCCATACCATGTTAATCCACCCGGCGAAAATGCCTCACGGAGAGGATTCATTATGAAATGATCCCAATCTTCGATGAGAAATAATATCTTAGATCCAGCAATGCCGAAGATTACGGCGAGCAAAGTTATAGTGCTTCCAAGATTTGGATCGTAGCCTTTTCTTTTTATCTCTTTACTCAGGATCATGCTGGCAACTATGAAACCCAATGCCATCATCAAGCCGAAGCTGTGGACTGTGAACGGACCTATTTTAAATAATTCAGGATACATAATCTGTTAGTGACAGAATAATGATGATTTATTTCGACAGGATACTGCTGTCTGTAACAATTTCAACAAATTTTCTAGTTGGACTCCGTTTGACGGTGATTTTATTATTATCGATCTTGATTGAGAATTTATTTTCTTCTTTCCCGTGCTTTGAGATCACAATCTCGTAGATTCCCGATAAGTTCTCATATTCGGTTTGGAACACTGCCGGTCCTAATCCCGGAATTGTCACATTCGGTGTTCGTAAACCGCGGATATTTAGAAGAAGAGTGTGATTCTTGAAAACAGGTTCGACAATAATTTCGTATCTAAAATTTGTGAACTCATTTATAGTCTGAAGAATAAATTGTGTGAATATCTTATTTCCGTAGTCTTTAATTTTGGATCCGATCCGTAAGCGATACTCAATTGGTAATTTAGTTTTGACCTGTTTTCCTTTGTTCATGTTTTCCAACACCTCGTTCAATATACGTTATCAATTCGTCTATCATAATCGTCGTTTGCTCGCCGGTCGTCATATCTTTCACTGAAACCTGCTCTGAGCTTAATTCATTCTGACCAATAATAATTACATATTTTACTCTTTGTCGATCCGCTTCCCGCATCTGAGACTTGAGACTGCGGTTGAGAGTATCGACATCGCAGGAGATTCCTCTACGTCGGAATTCCATCGCTTTAGCTAACGACCAGCTTCTGCCAGTTTCGTCGGCAGATGCGATAAAAACGGTAGGATTATGCTCATTGCCGCAATATGCTTTATTTTTCTCCATTGCCACGAGAAGCCGTTCGATACCTGCTGCAAAACCAACCGATGGAGTTTGTTTACCACCAAGTTCTTTTAAAAGCAAATCATATCTTCCACCGCCAACAAGTGCATCCTGTGACCCTAAATCTTTACTGATTATTTCATATGCCGTTTTTGTGTAATAATCTAACCCGCGAACAATTCTTCCATCCACAGAAAATTTTATTTCCAGACTTGCAAGAACTTTTTGCAGCTCTGCGAAATGGGATGAACATTCCTGACAAAGATGATCCTTCATTAAAGGCGCATCTTGAGTCAACACTTGATCGTTTTCGTTTTTAGAATCGAGGATGCGTAAAGGATTCTGCTCGAATCTTTTTTGACTTTCTTCGGAGAGTTTGCCGACGATATTCTTTAAATGTTTCTGTAACTTTTCTTTATATGCAGGTCTGCAATTCTCACATCCAACAGAGTTTATTTTGACGTCAAAATTTCTGACACCTAAAGTTCGATAAACTTCGGCCGAGAGGGCGATTATCTCTGCATCTACTGCCGGCTGTTTGCCGCCAATCGCCTCGGCACCGAACTGATGAAATTGTCTTAACCTTCCTGCCTGCGGACGCTCCTGTCTGAACATGGGTGCGATGTAATAAACTTTCACAAGCGGCTGTTGTTCACCGAGATTATATTGAAGGTAGGACCGCATGACGGCTGCGGTCATCTCCGGTTTTAACGTCAAGGATGAGCCGCCTCGGTCCTGGAAGGTGTACATTTCCTTTCCAACAATGTCAGTCAATTCACCTATGCCTCGCGCAAAAAGTGCAGTTTCTTCGAATATTGGGGTGCGAATTTCACGGTAATTGAACGTGTGCATTACTGTGCGGATTGTTTGCTCAACAAACTGCCAGCGGTAACTTTCTTCAGGAAGTATATCCTTTGTACCTTTTATCGATTTGAATCTCAATTTATCTCCGTAAACGTTCCGTTTCGGATGGAAACGTGTCGGTATGGAAGATTAATTATTACTCGGGAAAAATTACATCTCGGAGTAATTTGCTTCCTCATTCTTGAATGTTGCTATTATTTCTTGTGGTGTTTTTGTTTCTAAGAGTCTATTTCTAAATTCTTCTTTGTTCATCAGGCGAGATATTCGACTTAGTAATTTGATATGCGGACCGACCAAGTTATCTTTGCCCACGAGGAGGAAAACCAGCCTGACCGGTTTTTCATCGAGTGACTGATAAGGAATCGGTTGTGCTGTGACTCCAAACGCTGCAACGATATCGGCTACTGCATCTGTCTTCCCGTGGGGGATGGCAAAACCGTTGCCAACACCGGTCGACATGATTTTTTCGCGCTCGAAAATTGCCACACGCACTTTTTCCTTATCGAGTACTCTTGGTGATTGACTGACGATATCGACCAGTTTGTTTATGATGTCGTCTTTCGTATTTCCCGAAAGGTTTGTTACAACCAGCTTCTCCTCGAGGATATCACTAATCTTCATGCTATTATGTCACTCCTTGATAGGCGGAGTATTGTCCAATCTGCCTGTATGAAAATCGCAAGATAAGATATTTTATATTTATGATTAATGTAATGAAAAAAATCTTTTTACGCAACCAAATTAAATTTTTTTAAATGACTGTAGTAAATCTGAGATAATATCGTTCACATCTTCCAATCCAACAGATAATCTCACAAGTCCATCGGTTATTCCGATTTTTTGACGTTGTTCTCTCGGCACTGAAGCGTGAGTCATCGTAGCCGGATGTGAGATCAGAGTTTCTACACCACCAAGACTCTCTGCCAAAGCACAAAGTTTAATGTGTTTTAAAATTTTTTTTGCATTACTGAAACTACCGAGATCGAAAGCAATCATGCCGCCGAAGTCGTCCATTTGTCGCTTGGCGAGTTTATGCTGGGGATGGATAGGCAAACCGGGATAGAATACTCTCTTTACTTTTCGTTGCCTCGTGAGCCATCGCGCAACTTGCAAAGCGTTCTTACTGTGTTGTTCCATTCTTACGGGAAGTGTTTTAATCCCACGCAAACAAAGCCAGGCATCGAAGGGACTTAAAATTGCACCGACAGATTTCTGGATGAATCGCAGTCGCTCAGCGATCTTGTTATCGCTTGTTACGATTAAGCCCCCGAGCATATCGCTGTGACCATTTAAATATTTAGTAAGACTGTGGATTACGATATCGATCCCATAACTTAATGGTTGTTGAAGATATGGTGTAGCAAAAGTATTATCGCAGACAGAAATTAATCGGTTCCGTTTTGTAAGTTTTGATATTGCGGCAAGGTCGGTTATCTCCATTGTTGGATTTGTCGGCGTTTCGACGAATATCATTCTCGTTTCCTGCCGAATCGTTTGCTCAACAAGCTTGATGTTGGTTGTATCAATGAAGTCGAACTGGAGCCGGAAATCTTCAAGTACTTGTTTGGCGAGCCGGTAAGTACCGCCATAAACATTATGCGAGATGATTACATGATCGCACGGTTTCAGTAGCCGAAATATTGTATCTACGGCAGCCATGCCTGAACCGAATGCGATACCATGTTTGCCGTTTTCGAGTGCGGCAATATTATGCTCGAGTGCTGTCCGTGTCGGATTAGCTACACGGGAGTAGACATATCCCTTGTGTTTTCCAATTTCTTCTTGCACGTATGTTGAAGTTAAATAAACTGGTGTCATCACAGCACCTGTTGTTGGGTCTGGCTGTTGACCTGCGTGGATTGCTTTTGTGGAGAATTTCATGTTTAATTCCTGCTTATAGTAATCATTGGAACAAAAATATTTACAATTTCTTGATTAATTCTTCAACTGATATCTCTGCATCTCTCAAGATGCTTTTAAGAATCTTAGGATGCAATATCTTGCCTGAATGATATGGTACGGTAACTCTTTTTCCCTGAGAGGTTTTGTAAATCTTATGACTTCCTGATTGGCGGGAAAGAAGGAAGCCAGATTTCTCTAAAACGTGAATTATATCGGCTGCTGTTACCCTGGGTAATCGAGAACTCAAACTGTAACCTCCAACGTTGTCAAACTCACCATCTCAGTTGTAGGTATGGCTTCATTATTTGCCAAGCGATCTTCGATGTGCAAACGAATAGCGTCTTGGATATTGGCAAGAACTTCTTCGTACGAATTTCCTTGAGTATAACAACCTTGTAAGTCTGGGCACATTGCAAAATATCCATCGCTGTCTTTTTCGATGACGATAGGAAGTGTAAATTTCTGCATAATTATGTTCCTTTTTATATCCCTAGTAACTATATTAAAGATACGATTATCTCTTTAAAGAATCCATTATGACTTCTATCTTTTTATTAACAAGGGTTGGTGTAAGTTGCTGTCCGGGTTGGATTGCTTTTGTGGAGAATTTCATGGATTAGTCCCAAATCGTTGGAGTTGTTAATAGTTTCAATTGTCTACTAATTTTTTCCTTTTCTCTTTTCTTCAACATTTTAATTGGTCCGTTGATCTCTGCCCTCAGTGATTTATATGAACTTTCTACTAATCTCATCAAATTAATTAAATACCATTCCTTGGTTTGGATAAGAATTGAAATTTCTTTATTCGACAACTCAAATTCTTTCACTGATTTAGGATGTGTTACCCTTCTTCTTATTTTAATTGATTTTAAAAAATATTGCCACCCCTTAGTATTGATTCTTAATTGATAATTTGAACAATGTATCGAGGCATACATAGAAAATGTTTTCGTTAAATTCTCTACAATAGTCATTCTTACAGGTCGTAGAGTGGAAGGTGATATAGATTTGCGCTTACCAAATAATAATTCTATCTCTTCTTCAACGAGTGGATGTTGGGCAAAAAACATTCCGATCTTAAGGTTATATAGGGTTGCTTCAACCATAGCAAAAAAAGCTCTGGCGTATGCTCTTCTCCAAGTTTGGTTATCATAATTTTGAACCATCATCTCCAAAGTGGATAAATCTTCTAGGAGAATTTCGTTCATTTTACCAATATCATGAATAAGATTATCTGCCATTTTGTTTTTTCATCTCATCCTTGCACCGTAACCGATTGATGTCGGTACTGCAATAACTGGAACATCAACTAATCCACCAACTACACTTGGCAATGCGCCTTCCATACCAGCTACAACAATAATAACGTTTGCTTTTTGGAGCTTTATATTTTGAGAAAGTAAACGATGAATACCTGCAACTCCAACATCGTATAATCTCTCAACCGGATTACCCAACATCTGACATGTTATGAATGCTTCTTCAGCAACAGGAATATCAGAAGTCCCGGCAGTTATTACTAAAATTGTTCCTCTATTAGATAGAGGTTTTTTTGGTTCGTTAGCGGTGATCGTTCGTGCAAACTCGTGATAGTGGCTCTGGCGAATTTCCTTTTTAACCGCTTTGAAATGTTCCAGCGTTGCACGTGTTGCTAAAAGTGGTTGGGATCGTTTGTGAATCCTCGAAGCGATCTCGGCAACCTGATCGGGTGTTTTCCCCTGACATAAAATAACTTCAGGAAATCCTTGTCGCAATTGTCGGTGGTGATCTATTGTTGCAAAACCAAGCGACTCAAATCTTAGAGATGCTATTTTTTCAATTATCTGCTGCTCGCCGATTTTACCTTGTCTGTATTGCTGTAAAAGCTGTTTGAGTTCTTCCTTTGTCATGGAAAAGAAATATTAACGTCTCTGGAAGATAATTTTATTTGTGAATATACCTGTTTTTCTTTGCGAAAGCAAACTTTTTTTATTTTCAGCTCTTTGTTTGTTAAGGGCTTTTTTTGTATTTTTCTGAGACAAAATCCTTAATTAACTGTTAGGTTCCGAGCCGTTGCAATACATTCTTAGCTTTTTACTCGGCTATTTCATTGGATCTTTTCCGGTTGCTTACATTCTCGTAAAGCAAAACGCCCAACTCGATATTCGTAAAGCCGGCAGCGGTAATATCGGAGCGAGGAATGCATTCGATGTAACAGGGTCAACTCTGATTGGTGCATCGGTTTTAATTATTGATCTTCTAAAGGGTGCCAGTGCAGTGTGGATAGGTAAGATATTATTCGGACAAGAATTTTGGATTGTGAGTATTGGCGGTGTTGGGGCAGTTCTCGGTCATAATTATTCGCCTTGGATGAAATTCAAAGGTGGAAGAGGACTTTCAACAACTGCTGGTGCAATGATTTTAATCGGTTGGATATATGTTGTCATTTGGTTACTTCTTTATTTTATAATTAATAAATTCTTGAAACAGATTCATATCTCTACCCTCATTGCCACTATTATCGCACCATTATTAATTACTATAGCGCCGGAACCATTGATAAGTTCATTACTGTTAACCGAGATAGACAGAATAAATTTAATGTATTTATGTATCATTTTCGGTTTATTGATTTTAATTCGTCACTACGAACCGATAGTCGAGATTTTTAGAACAAAAAGAAATTCTTCATAGAAAATGAAATCATTTGAAATATCAGAACTAAAAGAGAGATCTCGGCAGATTCGCCGCGATGTTATTAAGATGTTGATGATCTCCAAATCGGGACACTCCGGCGGACCGCTTGGACTCGCCGAAGTTTTTACGAGTCTCTACTTCAACATATTAAAAATCGATCCGAAAAATCCTAAATGGGATGGAAGAGATTATTTTTTCCTATCCGCTGGGCATCTTTGTCCTGTGTGGTATGCAACACGTTGGCTGTGCATTGGGTTTAAGGCTTGATAAAAAATCCAATCGAGTTTATGTACTTCTCGGTGACGGTGAATTGGACGAAGGACAAATCTGGGAAGCAGCGATGACTGCAGGTCATCACAAAGTTGATAATCTGATTGCTATCGTTGATAGAAACGATTGCCAGATTGACGGTCGGACAAGTAACGTTATGAATCTTGAACCTCTTATTGAAAAATGGAAAGCATTTAACTGGCATGTACTCGAATGCTATGGAAACGATGTTGAAGATTTTATCTCTAAAGTAAATCAAGCCAAAGAGTTAATAGGGAAACCAAAAGTCATCGTTGCTCGTACACTTATGGGAAATGGAGTTTCGTTCATGCAGGATGATTATAAATGGCATGGCGTCCCTCCAAATGAAGAGCAAGGTAAGCAAGCTTTAAGTGAACTCCCTCCAACGAAGTACGGAGATTTTATTGAGTTCGAGTGGGAAAAACCCTCACCCTATAATCCCTCTCCCCAATTGGGAGAGGGATGTCATGACACCGTCGTGACAAGGAGAGGGTCATAAATAAAGATAAAAAAATAATTATGACCAGATATCAAATCAAAGAACATAAAGCAACTCGTTTGGGTTTCGGTGAAGCTCTTGTTGAGCTTGGCCATGAGAATCTAAATGTTGTTGTGCTTGGAGGAGATGTCACTGGCTCAGTCCGCACAGATTTATTCATGAAAGTATTTCCAGATCGTTTCTTCAGTGTCGGAATTGCAGAGCAGGACATGATGGTAACAGCCGCCGGATTAGCGATTACTGGGA
>JACQYX010000263.1 GCA_016207985.1 Ignavibacteriales bacterium
GTCCCCACTGGCGATAATTATCGAGAACCATATCGGAACAATCGGTTATCGAGATTCCCGATGTGCCTTCACGCGGGAAATGGAATGGATCGCCTTTATTCGAGGTTCCAAGTATTGTTCCCCCAACATTGACGATTCCCGTTACATCAAGCCGAGTTAATTCTCTCATGCGTCCTTCCACGAAACCTTCGAAGCCATCCAGTATCCCGATTACTTTTGCATTGAAATACGAAAGTGCCGGTTTTGCAATGCTGCGGATGACTGCATTCAAACCCGGACAATCGCCGCCACCCGTTAGAATTCCAATTCTTTTCAGTGTTATTGCCATACTTTAAAATTCTTCTTTGTTATTTGATAGATTCTTACTCTTCAAATATACGAAATATTACTTTTCTTCACTCTCAGCTCCACCTTCAACAATCGATTGGGCAGAAGGATTTAACTGGATTCTGCAAATTGTCAGGTAATCACAATACAAGCATGTTTTTTCCGGAGTTTTTGGCTCAACGGGGAAAAATCCATTTACAATTTTATCTACATAGTCGTTGATAAATTTTATCGCTTGATTTATGACCCGACTCAATTCCTCATCGGTCTCTACTATCTGATTTGTCTTTCGCTTCAGGGAAAAAGTCTCTCCTTCATGTTCTGCACTTGCCAAACCAACTCTTTCTTTGACAGGAGTTTTGAGTTCATAATATATTCCTGCCACACCTTTTTGCCCCTCTCCTACGTGCTCAGCAAGTATATGTTCGACCGCATACAAATAAAGAGGAAGCTGCAGACTGATACCGAGATCAATTTCGCAGCGTCCAGGTACGAAACCAGTTTTGTCATCGATAATACTAAATAAATTTTCTCCCATATCGATCCGATCGATCTTGCCACGCAAAAATACGTTTCCAGCCCTGATGGGTTTATCAAAAGATAACGATGGATCTGACTTCCTTTTCGACCCTGTCCTAGCCCCGAAAGCTGCTTCGAAGAGACTGGGTTGAACACAAGATTGGTTTTGTCTCTCAATTTCTAAAAATTCCTTTAGAATGCCTTTCCGATTTTTTGAGCCAATTAGACTTTCTTTCTCGACACCCCAAAAAACATCCGATACTTGCATCTGATCGAATTTATTGGCTGCGATATTCATCAACTCTTCGAGCGTTTGATTAAACTGCTCGTCGCTCGACTGCGAAAGAGGTGGCAAACCTCGCTCTCTTTGTTTCACGTAAAACTCGAACAATATTTCGTGTAAAATACCACCCCGATCTATCGGTGTTACACTCAATGGCAGCAGCGCGGCACATATGATCGAAAACCTTTTTCAATTCCTGATGCCGACTTAACACAGTTGTTGAATTTTCACCAAGTCGATCTGTATTCTTGCCAATGAATCGAATGAAATCATCTTGAGAGTAGATTCTACCAGAGTATTTTAGAGGAATGTCTTCACGGCAAACTTCGAGATCAACTATCTTCAGAAGATCATTTAGAAATGAAGAAGGAACAAGCTCGACATCAGAATCACTTTTTGGATAAGTCAGATAGAGATGTTCCGTGAAATTCGTGAGTGCCTGATAAAAAAGATACCGATGCTCATGCAAATGGTAACGCTCTTTTTGAGCACGGCGTGTTGAGCTGAAAAATATTTCAGGTTGATAGATGGAAGGGAATTCCCCATCGATCATACCGGCAATAATCATCACATCGAAGTGGAGACCACGAGTTTCATCTATGGAGGTTATAGAAACACCATAACCGTATTTTTGCCGAATATTATATCGTACCTGAGAAACAGCATCTTGTAATCTCTCGACGTAATAAGGCAATCGCTCACGTATATTATTCTTTCCCTCAAATTGAAGTATCTCCAAAAAATCATCTATAAAGCTGAGAAACTTCTGATATGCCCGCGTATCCTTTTCGAGTTTTTCATCATCGTTCAATGAAACCGCACCCTGAAGGATGCATTCTGCAACTCTAAGCTCATCCATCAGATTCAATAAATTTTCTTTAAACTCCCCTGGTGACATTTCACCATCGAAGCGATGCAATACATTTTTGAGGCATTCAATATCCGATTTCGCCTTCTCGAGCATTTCCGTTTCATGGAGTAAACGCTTTGCTTCCACTGGGTCATCGAATTCATCAATCTCACCTGGAATTTGTTTTAGGCGATGTTCAATGCGCGTTATCCAGCGATCATAGCCGCTTGAAATCTTCAGCAGGATTGCAATTTCATATAAATTCGACGCATCAATAATTTCTTGGTCGTTCATAATCCGCAGATACGGACTTGATAACGCTCTCATAATATCGGTTAACCGATAATTATGCTGAGGAATCGTAAGGAGAGAAATAATTGAAACAATTAACGGAGACTGATCGAGATAATATCGGTCGGTGATATTGACGGGTATACCATAACGCTCGAAGACTTCTCTAAAAAGATTTGTATAAACCTGTAGTTGAAACATTGCAACGCAAATCCGACTCAGATCGCGTCCAGGATTTTCCTTTGTCAAGCCTTTAACAATTTTCGCTATCAACTCGACTTCCGTCAGTCGATCTTCTGTCGCCAGCAACGAAACAAATCTATTCGCATTAAATCGTATATCATTCTTCCCGGGATTACATAAATATTTTGTTATATGATTGACAAACGATTTATCGGTTTCCAAATGTGTAGTGATTTTACAAAATCCCATGTTGAGCAGCTTTTCATAATTCTCACGTAAATGTCCGAAAACATTATCGTTCTCAAGGTGGTAATCGAAGGAGACAACGATACCAATATCATCAACTGTGGAAAGATTGTAGAGCAGCGACAGCTCGGGA
>JACQYX010000264.1 GCA_016207985.1 Ignavibacteriales bacterium
CAAACTGCGCTATAAGGAATAATTTCGCAAAATCATTGATGCGGATTAATTGTATTTTTTGTATCTTGTCAAAACATAAATGATGTTTAATTGACAATTATTGATCCGTGCGTGTTTTAACGATCCTTCTCATGATCTTGTTTTTTGCATTATCTATGCAAGGACAAGTAAGCGATAAGATATCAAAAGTAAATATTGGAACTGCACATCCTGCTGAACCCCTCACAATTCAGATCGAGTTAGTGCAGTCAAATCTTATTGAGCGAATAGAAATCGCCTACCGTCAATTCGGAGAGCGTGATTTCAAACGTAGTGAAATGATAGTATCGGATAATTCCGCTTCCTTAATTTTTCCCGCCGAAATAATTATCCCTCCTATTTTAGAATATTACTTTATTCTTTACATTCGCAACCAGATGAATCCGGAAACATTCCCGGTGGAGAATGCTGAGCAGCAGCCATTTAGGATTGATATCCAACCTCGAGGAGAAGAGCCGAAGGAAATTATAATACTAAGTCCTGAACCGAACGAGAGTCTAAGACAAAACGATGTATTGATTTCATTTTCACTCGTCAAATTCGATTCATCACTTAGCATCAACTCAATAAAAATATTTTTGGATAATGCCGACCTATCTGCAAGTATGGTCGTGGCTGGCGATCTTATTGTTCTTAAGCCGGAAAATGCATCAGTCACTTTACAGACTGGTGATCATACAATTCATGTAGAATTGTTCGATACGATCGGTAATAAAATCGGTACTTACGATTGGAATTTTATAGTGTCCGGTTTAGTTGAGAAGAAAACAACCGTACCTGTTACGCCTTGGATGTACGGATCGTCGATTCAACTTGAAACTCGGCAGGAGAATATTTCCAGCACAACGACGCCGTTTAATCGGGCAACACTTAATGCACATGGTAGTTACGAGGATATTCGTATCAGAGGACATCTATACTTTACAAATGCAGAGCAGAGTAATCGTCAACCACAAAATCGGTACTTTATTGGCGGCGAATCTCCATGGCTAAAAATCGGATATGGAGACAGCTATCCGGTATTTACGGATTTCATCATGAGTGGAAAGCGAGTGCGCGGATTAACGGCAAACTTGACATTAGGTAAATTCAATCTCGATTTGACAAGCGGTGCAATCATGAGAAAAATTGAAGGCACCGTTTTTGAAACATTCCCCAAAGATAGTCTCTACAGCAAACAGCTTCAATATCCCGGCGGCTCATTCGACTCATTGAAGGACCTCGGCTCATGGGCACGTCTTCAATATGGTACTTTCGACCGCAAGCTTTTCGCAATCAGAACTATCTTGGGAAAACGAGACGAGTCGCACGTCGGCTTTTCTTACTTGAGGGCGGCTGACGATACCAATTCGATAAAATATGGTAAATTGCCCCAGGAAAATATTGTAATCGGCTCGGATATTCTTTTATCTTTCGACCGACGAAATTTTGATATCTTCGGGCAGATCGGCTTCAGCGCTACCAATAATGATATAAGCGGCGGTTCTATGAGTGATGCCGAGATTGATTCGATGTTCGATGAATCAAACAGAGAGACCGTCCGAAAAATTCGTGATTATATTTCTAAGATTATAACAGTAAACGAAAATCTTATCCCTCTTGGCACCAAGCATATGCCGACATTATCGTACGAGGGGGGTCTGACATTGAACTACTTTAATAATGCGTTTCGTTTCATGTATCTTCGCCACGGCAAGAGCTATGAATCTTTCGGATCATCATTTTTCCAGACCGATGTTCGGGGATATAATATTTCTGACCGCTTAAGATTATTGGAAAATCAGATTTTGCTTTCGGGCGGATTTGAGCGATTACAAGATAATACCGACGAAACGAAAGCGGCAACGACTACAAGTAGGACGATAAACGCCGGCGTTTCTTATTTTCCAAGATTTGAATTTCCAAATGTCACAATAGCCTATTTACTTGCATCAAACAATAATGGTTTAAGTAACCTCGACCCAGTCGCCATCGATGATCGAACAAACCGCATTATGCTCCAATTGGGGAAAGAGTTTAAATGGCATATCAAGCATAACGCATCGCTGAACATCAGCACCTCGACGAGAGATGATCAAACTACGAACAACCTCGACACGAGAAACACAACGGTAGCGTTAAGTACTGCTTCCACATTCAACATTCCACTGCAAACAATGGCGAGCCTGTCGGTTAACTCTAGTAAATTTATCTCTTCAGGTAATACAACATCGACTTTAACTTACACAACAGTTTATACAAATGCAGAATATCGGATGATGGAAGATCGACTAAAACTATCCGGATCGCTTAATTCAACCTTCGGTGATATTCAGCGGATTCTCTTCGGTGCGAATGCACAATATTATTTCCTCGAATACCTCAGTGCCCAAACTCAATTGAGTCTTTATTTCAACAATAAAATGTTCGGATCAACTGCGGTCAGCAATGATATTATCTGGAGTTTCATCCTCCGTGCGGATATCTGATTAACGCATGGCTCAAAAGCTGTTTAAATCCGTCCGCTTATTATTTCTCCACCTTGTCATTAGTCTCCTTGTAACTTCATTTGTTCTGCTCTTAACCCAAGACATTTTATTTGAATTACCACCTCTTAAAAATGCCGAGCTTTCTTTAATCGATTTACGTTTCCGCCAGCGAGGTATCTCACCCAAGATTAAGCAGATCCCGGATATTGTAATCGTTTCTATCTCTCGAGAATCGTTCAGAAATTTACCTGCAAAATGGCCCTGGCCCATATCGTATTATACTCGGCTATTCCGAAATCTACATAAAGCCGGTGCATCTGTAATCGGTGTTGACGTGACTTTCCCGCCGAGTTTTCAGCCGGGGAGCGAAGAAGAATACGAATTCCGCAAAATAATGAAGGAGCTTGGAAATATTATCCTCGCCGGAAAAGTCAGGTCGGAAAAAACAAGTTTTACGCTCGATGAAGAAGTGCCTCATTACGATAACCGATTTATCGATACGAGCAGCCGCTTTGGTATTGTAAATCTACCAGCCGACAACGATGAGGTAAGGCGTAGATATATGCCGTTTGTGTACGACATCGATGAGGGAAAACGGATACCGACGTTTTCTATGGCTGTCCTCAATGCTCATTTTCACCAATCATCGATGTATACGACAGAGATAGAAGATAATAATTTTCAATACACAACCAGAAGTATCCCTCGCTTCGATGCAACTTCATTTTTAATCAACTACTATGGAGTATCGGGAACATTTCCTAAGGTAGAATTTTCAGATGTACTCGATAGCAAAGATTTTAAAACGGTCGATGAGCTAAAACTTGTTGGATCTGAGACGAATACTTTCGACGATCCGGACTACGGTTTGTTAAACGACAGCATATTTGCAGATAAAATTGTGCTTATCGGATCGTGGGAGCCGGAAGATAAAGATTTATTCCTCACACCTATGAGCGAAAAAGAGCAACAAGGAAGCATGATGTATGGAGTTGAGATTCATGCGAACGTCATTCAAAGCGTGCTCGATAGCAATTTTATCATCAGGCAGCCATTCTGGATGACTGTTCTTATAGTCTTTGGTCTAAGTCTTTTTACATTCGTGTTCACTGAAGGATTAAAATCAATTCGAACGAAGTATAGTGCCATCATTGAAATCCTTGGGGTTGCAATAATTCTAGCAGAATTATTTATCATCTATTGGGCATCGGTAACGCTTTTTGTAAAAGGGGATTTTCTCGTTGATACGACAAGCCCTTCGCTAGCGATCATCGTTTGCTACGTTGGAAGCACTGTGTACAGTTATGTAGCGGAGCGCCGTCAGAAAATTCTTATTAAAAGCATGTTCAGCCGATACGTCAATCCCACAATCGTCGATGAGCTTGTTGCCCACCCTGAGAAACTTCGCTTAGGTGGTGAACGGCGTGAGTTGACGATTTTCTTTAGCGACATCGAAAACTTCACTCAAATTTCTGAGAAGATGGCACCAGAAAATCTTGTAGCAATTCTCAATGAATATTTAGATGTAATGACTGCAATCATCATAGCAAACAACGGTACACTCGATAAATATGAAGGAGACGCAATAGTTGCATTTTGGGGAGCGCCAATTCCACATTCCGATCATGCATTTTTTGCTTGCCGTACAGCTATCGAGATGCAAAAAACTCTTGAGGGTCTGCAAAAAGTATGGGAAAAAGAACAAAAACCTCAATTAAGAACACGTATCGGTATCAGCACGGGAGAAGTAATAGTTGGAAACATGGGTGGTGCGAGCCGCTTTGATTATACAGTGATCGGCGACTATGTCAATTTGGGTGCTCGTCTTGAGACCGCAAACAAACAATATCGAACGAACATTATGATCAGCGAGAACACTTATAATCAAGTGAAACATAAAGTTGTGGCACGTGAGTTAGATTTGCTGGTTGTTGCCGGTAAAACCGAACCGATCCGTGTTTATGAATTAGTTTGTGAAGCTGAAGAAAAGATATCTAAAGAAAAGAAAGAATTCCTTGAGTTCTACACCGAAGCACTCCGGTTGTACCGACAACGTCAATGGGATGCAGCAATAAAAGGATTTGAATCCGCACTCACCATTTTCCCCGAGGATTTCCCTTCTCAGATTTATACGGAACGCTCACAGCTCTATAAGGTTTCTCCGCCGCCAGACGATTGGAATGGAGTCTTCTTCCTTCGAACAAAATAATATTATAGTTTTATAGAAGCTAATACCGTTTGTTGAATCGTAAAAA
>JACQYX010000249.1 GCA_016207985.1 Ignavibacteriales bacterium
CGGCGACAACATTTTTTGGGAATATCGAGAGCGAATATAGAAGTATTATGAGAGATGAAATCAGTATGAAAAGAAAATGAAAGGTATATGACTCGCTGTTACCGAGATATTCTGCCGAGCTCCATTCCCAGCCAATCGTACAGCTCAAAACGTAGTAAATCAAATATAGAGGTGTCATTATTAGAAGGTATTTCGAGATTCTTTTTCTGAGAAGAAGCGTAGTCCCGCCGATGATCAAAATCGGACTTAGAAGAAATAAATTAACGATGTCTTGACCGACAATCTGATTGTTGATGATATCGGCTGTTTTATATTTGATATGATGTAGAAACAAGGGTCCCTTTATCGCCAACTAGATTAACACGATTCCGCTTATGATAGAGAGCAAAGCCACAAATATTCTTTCAAAAGAATTGCCAAATGTGTTATGGTTTGTATTGTTCATCCGAACATCCTCTTTGTTTGTATGGAATGCGTCCAATTTGTTTTGTAAAAATTAGCGTCATTGTTTTTTGTAGTCAGATGCCACCGCCTGTGATGGACGCATTGGCTGAAGTTTCCCATAGGTCAGCGACCGCCAGATCCACTCCACCGGTCCGAATTGAAATCGCTTTATCCACCATTGGCTGATGATTAGCTGCATAAGGAAAATCAGGATGGTTAATGCTAAACCCAAAGCAGGACCAACTTGTCCATATAGCCCAAATCCATAGCTGAGAAAGATCGTTGTGCAAACAACCGATTGAAACAGATAGTTGCTGACTGCAGTTCTGCCTACAGCGGCGAGAGGCGACAAACGCTTACGCCAGTTTTCGTGCTGAGTGAGATGTACAATCGTGGCAGCGTAGAAAAAACAGAACGCTGGAGCACCAATAGCGATTGCCGTTATGAAGAGAAAAGCCGGCAAGGATGGCTGCGATGGATTGGTATTGGCTCGCAGTGTTGCGAAAACAAGATTCCCGATAATTCCTAATCCCAATCCCCACCGCATCACTCGCCGGATAAAGGGGAGGTTGGAAGGAATATCCTGGAAGATCCTTTGCTTTCCTACGTATAGTCCCAACAGGAAAAGTGCGAAAATATTGGGCGCATAGAATATCAAGCTGAAGTACATATAGCCGAGGTCTTGCATCCGCTGTCCCATCACTTCGGAAAAAGTCCCAGTGGTATAAACTTTTAAAGATTGATGAACGAGCGATTCATACTCTGTTGCTTGACGAGCGAATTGAGCGTTGATCTGTTCTGCCGCCTGCGGGAATGAGCGACCGATCTCGATCGCTGCATATCCTAATCCCATAAGGAGAACAGGAATCGACAGACATACTATTGCCCAGATGATGATCGTTTAGTATGTCTCCTGCCCAGATTAACGTGGCATGGATACCGCCGATAACGAGTAAAACTACCAACCTGCGTACATAAAGAGGCACGAATTTGCCGCCGCGCATCTCAGCACGCGACATTTGCAGTGCCAATCCTAATCCGAATAGGAACGAAAAGAGTGAATAGAATTTGCTCTCGGCAAAGAAGCGGATAAGCCACTGAGCTGCTTGATCGGCAGTTCCCGTCCACCATTTCAGATCGGTTACATAAAGATAGAAAGGTGAATTGTAAAACGCCATGTTCACGAGTAGAATGCCGAAGATGGCAAAACCGCGAATGATATCGAGCACCTCGATCCGCTCATAAGCGAGTGTAGGATGAATATTGATGCTCGGCTGCAAAATATTGGATGATGTTTGTTCGGTCATATGAGTTCTTTATCCTTTCTTAATCTTGTATGGAATGGCTGCGGGACGTTTCCACAAACAACGCAGCACTTTTGCGAACTATGAATAGATAAATTCATTGTGAAGTAAAAGTGTTGAGCGACTACAATAATCATGTTAAAAGATGTAGCGTCGTTGTTGGGCGTGTTATATGCCGTTTGCTCGCCTCAGGTCTCCTCGCCCTCTTTGCCATTTTCGTACTCGCTTACGTCGTAATCGTCTTCGTCGTAATTGAACTCAACTTTGCTCTGCCTGATGATCTCGGCGAGAATGTCATTAAGATAGCCCTCGTCGATTGCGGAACGAAACTTTGCAAGAAGCTCTGGAATATTAATGATTTCCTCAATGCAAGACATATATCGAGTGACAATCGCCTTGATGGAATATTGTCTCTCTGCTTGCTCTTTGATCTTCTGGCGGATGATGTCGGTTGAGTCCGACGACTTGACGACAAATGTGATCGGGTATTTTTCAATCTTGTCGATGTCCAAGAAATACTTCTTCACGTCCACAGTCTCAGTAACTTGGAAGAATCGACCCAGTGGTTTCATTACAAAGTCAATTCCGCCATCATTGGCATTGGTACGCCCAGTCTTATAGAGCTTCAAGTTTTCTTCTTGAAGTTCCTCAGGATCAAAACCCCAATAGAGTTTCTGGTTGTGATAGTGGTACTTGATGATAGAATAGCTTACGATTTCAAAAATGCGTGCGTCGACAGTTGGCTCCAGCAAATCCGAGATGAACTTGACAAGCTCTTCTTGTCGGATCTTTTCTGCTTCCTCGCAGAACTTGATAAATCGGTCGAATGCACTTCGTTTGGCCTGAACATAAGCATCGATCACTTGTATTACGGAGTGTGAAAGGTCGTGTTTTTTCTTGCCTACAGAGACTCTGAGCAAATTCTGATTGAACCAATATCGGTTAGTTTTTGGGTCACGGAGGATCGGGATGAATTCGCAGCTTGGAAAGAACTTCTTAAACTCCTCATTCATTCGATGGTTGAGTGCATGATTCTGTAGCTTCTGACCGAAGGGGAGTTCTCTCTGCCTGGTGAAGAGGTCGGAGAAAACTGCGCCTTCATAGGTTTTGTAGTTTCCAGATTTGTGGAAACCTTTGGCAATATAGTCCTCAACTAAAACATAGATTGCATAAAGATTGGCAAAGCTACCTCTCGATTTGGAGCCTTTGTTAGCAGACTTGGTCTTGAGGTTGATATATTGAAGAAGCTCGCTCTTGGAAAAGATCGTCTCCGATGACTTTGGAAAGTTCTTCTCTAGGATGCTTTTGATCGTTTTCGTGAACTCGTGTTCCATTTGGATTTCTTTTCAAATAGGGAAAGGGCGGTTTGGTTTTCATTTTCTGACGGCTCGTATGTTTTCCGTTCCCTCCGCAGACGTTCGCCGTTAAACTCTGTTGCGATGTGGAGTCGTCGCAATCCGATCTTGATGTACTCCTCGCTAATCTCGATTCCGATTGACCTTCTCTTGAGCTCTTTGGCAACATAGGAAGTTGTGAAAGTACCGGAGAATGGATCGAGTACCAGATCGCCCTCATTGCTGCTCGCCTTGACAATTCTTTCCAAGAGTGCTATCGGCTTCTGAGTTGGATGGTTTTCATATTCGTCCATACGGTAACGTACTCGGGGGATATGCCAAACATTTCCCGGCACCTTCTTCGAGTTGTAAACTGTTGGAACGGGCTTCCTGTAGTCGATGAGTTTCCGGACGGCTCCGGTTCTGGCTTGAACTAGAATGTCCTGAGCATTGAAGGTGTAGTCGTTCGGGTTCTTGACGCAGTGGAGTATTGGCTCGTATAAAGAGCCGAAGTACTTGCGGGCTTGTACACTTGAGCTGTCGTAGTACCAGACAATCCGAGAGAGAATTGTCATCTTGTTTCTTAGGAAAATGTCAAAATGCGGCATATTCTGAGTAGCCGTCATAACGTACATCGTGCCGTTACTTTTCAGCTTGTTGATGCACAGAGTGAGCCACTTGTAGCACCAACTTAGATACGAGTCGTCGGACTCCCATTTGTCGGCGAGATCAACGAACTTCTTGCCGATATTGTATGGAGGATCAGCGAAGATAAGATCAACCGACCCATCCTCAATTGCTTCAAGAGCTTCGACCGCATCGCCAAAGATTATTTTGTGACCGTTCTTCTCGAAAACCTTCATATTGTGCTGTTAGTTGGTTAACTGATGAAATCGTCTGAGTTTAGCACCAATTTACGATTTAGCAAGTCAGCGAGCAAATTCTGACTAACGTCAAACCATTGTATAATAAATCAAGTTGATA